>DATDQL010000189.1:0-3688 GCA_035292305.1 Thermoplasmatota archaeon | reverse complement strand
AGTCCCTCCGTTCCTTCGATCCTCCGTTCCTCCGTGTGATCCTGGCGGGGTTCATCGGAACGCGGGGTCCTCGCAGCGCGTCTTCGGAAAGTCGCATCGCCCGGCTTGGCACCCCGCCGCGCAACAACCCTTTAGTGCCGTCGAGGGGTCCGCCGCCCATGCGCCGTCCGTCCGCGCTCGTCCTCGCGACCCTGTCGCTTTCCGCCGCCTTCGCGGGGTGCCTCGCTGCCGAGACCGAGTCCGCGCTGCAGCCGACGTCGTCCGCGACGCCGTACAAGGTCCCGGACCCCGACGAGACGCTGAAGCTCCTCGAGGAGAGTTTCCTCGTCCCGATGCCGGGCGAGGACGGGGTCGACATCCACGTGCGCGTCGTGCGCCCCGACGTCGACGAGCCCGTCCCGGTCGTCGTGCAGTTCACGCCCTACACCGCGCCTGGCCGCGCGATGCTCATCGAGCCGCTCGTGCGCCCGCCCGCCGGCGCGTTCGTGAACGAGTTCGTGCGCCGCGGGTTCGCCTTCGCGTACGCGGACGTCCGCGGCACCGGCGACTCGGGCGGTTGCCTCGATCTGCGCGGGAAGCTGGACGTCGCCGACGCGTGGAACCTCACCGAGCACCTCGGCACGCAGCCTTGGAGCAACGGCAAGGTCGGCTTCATCGGAGCGAGCTACCCGGGAAGCGAAGCGCACATCGCGGCCATCGCGAACAACCCGCACCTCGGCGGCGTCATCCCCGTCGTCGCGTCGACGAGCTTCTACCACTACCACCACAAGGGCGGCGTGCCGTACGAGAACCACCTCTCGACGAACAGCGGCTACACCGCGTTCGCGACCGCACCGACCGTGAACCCGCAGTACGCGAACTGGCTCACGCGCCAGGTGCGGGAGGCCGCGTCGTGCGACCAGGCGACGCACCTCACCGTGCAGCTCGACCAGAGCGGCGCGTACGACACGTGGTGGGCGGACCGCAACCTGCGCCCGCGCGTCGATGAGGTCCAGGTCCCGGTCCTCATGGCGCAAGGCCTCGCGGACTGGAACGTGAAGCCGGACCACATCGCGACCTGGTGGAACGAGCTCAGCGCGCGCAAGACCCTCATCGCGGGTCAGTGGCCGCACCAGTTCCCCGAGGACGCGCCCGACGCGTACGGTGATTGGTGGGAGTTCGCGGCCGCGTTCTTCGACGAGACGCTCCGCGCGACCCCGACGGGGCTCTTCGACGAGGATACCGCGTACGTTCAGGGCAGCGACGACGCGTGGTACGTGTACCAGGGCTCGTGGCCGCCGGCCGACGCCACGTGGGGTCACTGGGACGCCGGCGAAGGCGCGTGGAACGCGCGCCCGGCGCCCGCGGACGCGCGCGAGCCCACCGACGACGAGCAGGTCATCGTCGAGTTCGACGCGCTCGGCGCGCGGCTGCACCTCTCGGGGACGCCGTACCTGACCCTCGACCTCACGACGAGCCGCGAGAACGTGCACGTCGTCGCGGTGCTCGAGCGCGAGGACGGCGGCGCGTGGGTGCGCGAGAACCACGGATACCTGAACCCGATCTACCGGGAGGGGATCGAGGCCCCGAAGCCGGTCGTGCCGGGCGAGGAAATGACTCTCGCCATCGACATGTACCCGCAGGAGGACGTGTTCGACGCGGGCACGAAGCTCCGCCTCGTGCTCCGCAGCGTCGACGGGGGCAACACGGTCGCGATGTTCGACGAGGCGCAGATCGCGTTCTCGGGCGCGGTGTTGCACCTGCCGGTCGCGCCGGAGGAGTGAGGTCGGTCCCGGACCCGGTCAGGGTCGACGGGCCCGGCGTCGGCCCCCGCCCATGGGATCTCACGCCTTCCTCACCGCGACGAGCCCGTCGGGTGCGGGAAGCAGCCCCTCTCTCTCGAGCCGTCGCTTCGCGCGGTACACGCTCGGCGCGCTCATCCCGAGGCGCCGCGCCGCGGCGCGCAAGGTGACCGCCGGTTCGGCGGCGTAGAGGTCGAAGACCTCGCGTAGCGACCCGGACCGCAGCAGGCCGAGGCGGCGCGCCTCGTGCGCGGGCACGTCGCCGCTCACGAAGTATCGCACGTGCCGTCCGTCCCCCACGACGAAGACGAGCCGGTGGGAGACGAGCGTGCCGAGATGATGCCGGGCGGCCCCGTCGGCGAGCCCCGAGCCGCCGACGAGCGCGGCCTGATGGATGCCCGGCTCGCGCCGGATGCGTTCGTAGAGCGCCGCGCGTGCTTCCTGGCGGAGGAGCGAACTCCGCACGAGGCGCGTGTAGAGCGGCGCGAGAAGGACCCGCCCGCCAAGGGCAAGGAGCGCAGCGAGCGCGACCCCTCCGGCGACCGTCGCCGGCGCCCACACGATCCTCGCGCGCTCCTCCGCGGCGGGCATCGACGGGGCGAGCCCCGGCGGCGCCACGACCGGTGCGAAGTCGGCGTCCGTGCGGGCGGCCGCGATGCGCATCCCTCCGCCGACGCCGTCGAGGCTCACCCACTTCTGCGGCTGGATGGCCGCCTCGCGGACCTTCTTCGGTGCGCTCGCCGTGATGTTGTCGAACACCTCGACGTAGACGTCGAGCGCGCCGCCCGCGTCCGCGAGCCAGAATCCGACGATCCCCGCGCGGTCCGGAGGAACGCCCCCGCGCTCGCTCGCGCCCGCGAGGACACTCGAAGGCGCGACGAGTCCGGGGAGCCGCGACCTCGCGTCGGGCGGCGCGCGCTCGTCGATCTCGCCTCCTTCGCTCATCGCGGGAAGGGCGCCGACGACGGGCGCGTACCGCGTGGAGGAGTACCAGCGCCCGGAGCCCTCGTCTGCGAACGCGAACCACCATCGCTCTTCGGTGGTCGCGGGCGAGAGCGCCGTGTTCGGTCGGAAGTGCCAAGCCTGGAGGAGGATGGCCTCCGGGTGCCCGTCCAGGTACGCGTCGAGGTCGAGCGCGGGGTCCGCGCGGATCGCGGCGAGGGCCTCGCTCGCCCCGTAGCCGAACCCCCACGCTCCGTCGTCGAAGCCGAGCGGGTCGACGGGGACGGGCGCCGCCGCGGGGTCGTGACGCGGCAGCCGTGCGCCCTCGTCCCGGAGCTCGACACCTGCGCCAGCCTCGTACCCGACGAGCGCGTCGGATCGTCGCAAGGTCGTGCCGTCCTCGTCGAGCCTTTCGAACGAGGACGCGACGACGCCGGGGAGCCCGTGCGCGAGGGTGATCGTGATGCGGCCCGTGGGAGCCGCGGCCCCTACGGCCCTCGGCACGATGTCCCAGGAGAAGTCGAGCGCGGGTCGCCCCTCGAACGTCGTGGACACGGCCGGGAGCGACGCATCCGTTCGTCCGCGCAGGTAGTCCCAGCCCAGTTGGCGCCATCGGAAGCTCGAGAAGATCCAGGGCGCCTCGATAGAGTCGCCCGTCCGCAACGACCGGCCGCCGAGGTCGACCGGCACGTCGCAGTTCGCGCGGAACATGACCCCGACCTCGATCGTATGGTCGAGGAGCGGGACACCCGCGACGGTCTGGCGCCAGACGAAGGGGTCGGACATGGGGTCGAATTCCATCCGGACCTCCTCGATCCCGCCCTGCAGGAGGTCGCACTCGCCGCGCCGCGTCCCCTCGTCGCGGCGCACGAGCACCGTTTCGCGGCTGACGCCGAACTTGTCGATCGCGGTCCGCGGTCCGCCGATCTCGAGCACGCTGGTCCCTTCGCTCGCCACCGGCTCGC
>DATDQL010000188.1:0-8132 GCA_035292305.1 Thermoplasmatota archaeon | reverse complement strand
GTGAGGTAGAGGACCTTCCGCTCGGGCGTCGCGATCCCGTAGGCGAGCTGCTGCACGAGCATCGTCTTCCCCGTGCCGGGCCCGCCGGCGATGAGGTTGATGCTCGCCACGGGGAAGCCCCCGCCGAGGATCTCGTCGAGGTTCCCGATTCCCGTGCGGATGCGTTGCCCGTCGTCGTTCATGGTTCGTCCTTCGTGAGGTCGCGGATGGTGCTGAGGTATGCGTCGCGCAGGATCGGTTTCTGGACGAATGCGTCCGCTCCGGCGGCGATGGCGCGAGCCCGCGCGCCGAGCACGGTGAACATGATGATCGAGCATCGCACGCCCGCCATGTGCCGGAGCTTGCGGACGAGCTCGAATCCGTTGCCGCCCGGGAGGATGACCTCCGTGACGAGGAGGTCGGGGTCGTGCTGCCGGACCCATTCCGGCGTGAAGTCCTCGGCGCGTTCGGGCGTGAGCACGCGGTATCCGTGGTTCGACAGGAGGAAGACCTGGAATTCACGGAAGAACTCGTCCGTGTCGAGGACGACCGCCGTCTTCATGCCGGCGCCTCGCTGTCGTAGGCGCGGAGTCGAGCTTCTGCACGTGCGCGGGCGAGACGGGTCTCGATGAGTTCTGCCTCGAGGTCTTTGCGTTCCGTCACGTCGCGGATGAGGAGCGTGGCGCCTTGCGGATGAGGGAAGATCGCGACCTCGAGGGCCAGTCCGCGGTGACGTTCCGGGTCGTCCACCCGGCTCGCGCCTGCGTGGACGAGCGCTTCGTGGATGGCGGGGCGGAGGGTCGCGGATGCGGCCGGTGGGAAGACGCTCGCGAGCGGCTGACCCACGAAGGGGCCCGTGCGGCGCGTCATCGTCTGCAGGAGTGCGACGGCGCGCGTGTTGAGGTGCAGGACGATCGAGCGACGGTCGATCACGACCACCGCATCCTGGATCGATTCGACGAGATCCAGGAGGCAATGTTCCATGGGAGAATGGTTCAGCGCCTCGCGCACGTGCTGCTCGATCGCCCTGCGGACCTGCTCCTCGGTCGGGTCTGCTGGATCCAGGTCGGCCCCTTCGGGGAGGAAGTCAGGCACGGCGGGAGCGTCGTCGAGGAGGACGAGGATGGGCGACGGCCGGGTCGGCGTCTCCTCGACCGGCCGCGTCTCGCCGGAGTCGGCGATGCTCACGGCGTGGACGACGATCGCCCGCGACCCTCCGCCCGTGGACGTCCGAGCGTGCCTCGCGTCCTGCGGGACCTGGGTGGGATCCCGTAGGCCTTCGGCCATGGAGACGAGCACGCGGGCGTCCTCGATCAATCGGCGTGATTCAGCGACGCGCCAGCGAGAATCCGTGGATGGGTCCGTCATCGCGACACTCCTTCCTGGCGCCGGCGCATCGCGGTACGACCGTCCCCCACGGGTCCAGACACGTCGTGCTCGCCTCGGTTCCCCCACGGTCTGTCCATGGATAGCGCCGCGCCCGAACATGCGCGGGTCGACGCGCCGTGCCCGTGCGGCATCCACCGGCCCCCCCTCAGGCGAGATCCCCCCGGCTCTCCGCGAGACCGTAGACGCCCACGATCTTCCCATCGAGGATGATCGGCATGGCGAGGAGGGAGGTACGTACCGTCCGACCGTCCTTGCGAAGCAGAGAGACGAGCGCGCGCTCCGCCGTGCCTTCGCGTGCGCGTGAGACGAGCCGGCGCGCAGCGTCCTCGTCGCCAGGCGCGATGAACGTCTCGAACGGGCGTCCGGAGATCTCCGCGCGGTCGAAGCCGACGACGGCGGCCGCGGAAGTGCTGACCGCGGTGACGCGCCCCTCCATGTCGATCGAGAACATGAAATCGGGACTGTTCTCGAAGAGCGAACGGTATCTCGCTTCGCTCTCCCGGAGCCGGACGGAGGCGAGCTTGCTCGAACTGATGTCGTGGAAGGAGATCACGATCCCCTCGATCGCCCGGTCGCGGATGACGGGGGCCGCGGTGTAGAAGACGTCGAATGCGCTCCCATCGCGCCGGTAGAAGCGTTCTGTGTCGCAGGTGACGACGAGGCCGGCCTTGATCGAGCCTTCGTACGCGCCGAGCGCTGACCGCTCGCCGACGACGCTGCCGTCGCGGCAGAGGGAATCGAAGTCCTGGCCCCGCAGTTCGGACTGCGACCAGCCGAGGAGGGACTCCGCGGCGGGGTTCGCCGTGAGGATGCGTCCGTTCACGTCGAGGCTGCACAGGCCCTCTCCCATGTGCGTCACTTCCGTACGCGCCCGCTGCATCCGATTGGTGGCTTCGGTCGCGATGATGTTCGCCAGGTAGGCATCGGTCGAGCGCGAGGCAGCGGCGAGGGCCTCGACGACGGCGCCGTCCGACATGTCGCGGAGCGCCTCTGCGGGGTCGTCCGCCGCCTCGACCCGTGAGAGATGTGCCTCGAACCGTCGGTCGCCCATGACGAGAGATGAGCGACGAGGTACTACCGGCCTAGCGCTTGCATGTTCGGGGTTCAAGGATCGCCGTGGCGCGATCGGGGTGCCGCCCTCGGCACGGCCCACGTCAGCGACCAGCCGACCCTCGCGCCGTCCGCTCCGAGAAGGGATTCGACGACCACGCGAAGCGTGCCGTTGCGCGTCGACACCTCGCGCCGGATCCGGGCCTTCGGACTCGACGCGGCATCGATCCACTCGTCCAGCGTCGCGTCCGCCACGCCGATCATGCGTCCTACGAGACGCTTGCCGAGGGCCCTCGCGTCGAGGGCCAGCAGGTCCGCGGCCTTCGGGGTCACGAGCGTCACGTTGCGCGCCGAATCGCACGCGACGATGGCGTCGCCGCGGGAGGCGAGGATCGCATGGAGGAGGTCGGCCCCGGGTCGGGCGTCGTCTGCGTTCGCTTGCAGCTCCTCGTTCGTGGACGCGAGGTTCTGGTTCGTGCTGAGGAACTCTTCGTTGAGGCTCGCGAGTTCCTCGTTCGTCGCCTGAAGCTCCTCGTTCGATGCCTGCAGTTCCGCGTTGGCGGCCGCGAGCTCCTCGCTCGTGGTCCGCAGCTTGTCGCGGACGACAGCGACTTCGTCGTCCACGGGCATCGGGCTCTCGCGGTCCCGCCGCGAGGACGCCGGGTCCGCGGTCACGGCGTCCGCGACGAGGAAGAGCCTGCGTCCTCCGCCTTCGGACAGGACCTCGATCGTGAGATCGACGTAGCCCGGCGACATGGGAACACCATGGATCTGGACGCTGCGGCCGGTCGCCATGACGGCCCGGAGCGCGTCCTGGACGGGGGAACCGCGCCATCCTGGGAAGACGTCGAACAGGTCCTTGCCTACGACGCTCGCGGACGTCGCATCGCGTGCGCGGCGGTTCGCTTCGGCGATACGCCAGGAGCCGTCGACGACGAGGATGCTCGCGCGGGAATCCTCGACGACGACGGCGTCGACGCGGGATCCGGCCGGGTCACTGCCCGCGCCGTGTGCGCCACCGGTCCGGGGCGAGCGGACAGCGACGGCACGCGGCGCGGGTTCGGAGTGCGTCGTGTTTCGATAGGAAAAGACGCGGACGGTCCGCGGGACCTGCGCGAGAGCGAAGGCGTCCGCAGGGACGGCTTCGCTCCGCCCGAGGAGGACGACGCCGCTTGCGGCGAGGGACGCGCCGAAACTCGCAAGCACCTGCGCCTGCAGCGAGTCGTCGAAATAGATGAGGACGTTCCGGCACGCGACGATGTCGAACGGCCCGCCGGGCGGTGGATCGCGCGTGAGGTCGTGGACACGGAATCCCGTCACGCGGCGGAGGTCGGCGATCACACGGGACCCGTCCTTCTCTTCCCGGAAGAAGCGGGCCCGCCGTCCCGCGTCCACGTGCCGCATTCGAGCTGCGTCGTAGATCCCGGAGGTCGCGCGCCGGATGCTCTCGGCGTCGAGGTCCGTCCCCACGATCCGCACGTTCTCGAGAGGAGCACCGCGCTCGGCGAGCAGGATGGCCATCGAGTATGCTTCCTCGCCGGAGGCGCACCCGGCGCACCAGACGTTGATCGGCGAGCCCGAGCGCGCGCGATCGACGAGCGCGGGAAGCACTTCGCTCGCGAGAGCGTCCCAGGCGGGGGGGTCGCGGAAGAACTCGGTGACGGGCAGGAGCAGGCTCTTGGTGAGCTCGCCCCGCTCGTTCTCGTCGCGCTTCACGATGTCGTGGTAGTCGCGAACGGTCGCGGCGCCGGCGAGCGCCCGTCGCCTCTCGATGCGGCGACGGAGCGTCGCGGGACGATAGCGCGTGAAATCCGTTCCCGAGCTCGCAGAGATGGTCCGGGCGATCTCGCGGACGTCGCGGTCCATCGCCTGCGTCACGTCCTCGAGACCCCCCTCGGCGAGGTCGATGAGAAGCGGTGCGATCGCTTCGGCCGTGCGCGTCGCGTCCACGGTGCCGGCCTTGACGGCGGCCTGGGGCATTGCGGACCATTGTGCGCTCTCGCCGCTCTCCGCGATGACGGTCCCGCCGTTGAGTTTCACGACGAGGGAACCCGCCGTCCCGTCGCTCCCGGTACCACTGAGGATGACGGCGATCACGAGGCCGGGCCGCGCGAAGGACGCGGTCGAGAAGAGGTGGTCGATCCGCTGCGGGCGTCCCGCGACCGGCGGACGCAACGTCAGGCGCCCGTCGGGGGAGAAGCCGAGCTCCGCGGAGCTCGGGCACGTGTACACGACGCCGGGGACAGGCCTCTCCCCGTCTACGGCCTCGCGCACGGCGAGCTTCGTCGCCCTCGCGAGGATCGCGGGAATGAGCGAGACGTGCTCGGGTTGGAGGTGCTGGCTGACGAGGACGGGCCACGGGAAGGACGCGGGGAGCCTCGAGAGGACCGCTTCGAGAGAGCGAAGTCCGCCGGCGCTCGCGCCGAGGCAAAGCACGCCGATGCGCGTCTCGGCTCCCGTCATTCGAAACGCCCCCGGCGCGGCGGAGTCCGGGGTCTCGAAACCGTCTCCGGCCACACGACGGACGAGAAATCCGGAGGCGCCTCGTCGAAGAGCGTCTTCTCGTCCCAGGGACTCGCGCTCCCTGCGTCCACGTACCGCGAGATGATCCTTCCCTCCGCGCGGCGCAGGCGCTCGGAGAGGCTCGCCGAGGTGATACCGAGCTTCTTCGCGAGCTCATCGAGATTGAGGGCTCGAGGGATCCGGTAGTACCCGGCGGCGACCGCGACGCGGAGCGCGTCGTCCTGCGGGAGGGTCAGGAACGTCACGGGGGGTTCGGTCGCGCGGAGCTCGACGAGTTCGAGGGGAGCGGTGGCGCCGTAAAGCCGACGCGCGAACTTCGCGAGGGCCGCTCGCGAGCCGGTGATCCTCACCGAGGCCGCTCCGTTCGGTTCGAGACGCGCGAACTCCAACGTGACCCCCAGGAACACCCGGGCCCATGCGTCGGGCAAGGGCTCGAAGTCCGCGCGGATGACGCGGTGCGACCCGAACTCGAGCCGGAGCAGGCCGCTCGTCGGGAGCCATGCGACCACCTTCGCCGCATGGATCTCCGAGGCGGACTGAAGGAAGACGGTCCAGTTCACGGGTGCTCTCCGGAGTTTGAGCCGAAAGGACGCCGGCGGCACCGCGAACCCGAAATCTTCCGCGCGGCCGACGAACCGCCCCATGATCGTTGCGGGAGATTCCCGAGCGGGCGGCATCGGGACGCGGATGCACCGTGCGAATGCAAGTAGACTCTCCCTCTAGCGCCTCGGAAGGCTGCGGCTCCCGAAGGCCTTAGGAACGCGGTCCCACGGGGACAGTCCCCTGGTCGGACGCGCCTCGGTTTCGGGCGTCGGTCGGGTCGGGGACCATATCGTCGTGCCAACGGCGGATCACGTCGGCCACGTCGCGCAACCTGTCGACGGCGCCGTCGATCTCGGTGAGATGCGCATGCACGGGGACGCCGTGCTCGGGGAGCGGGACCGCACGTAGCCGGATGCGGACGAGCTCGATGTTCGACCGGAGCACCGTCAGCGCCGTACGGATCTCGTGGTGCGCGAGCACCAGATGTTCGCGCTCGTGGCCGCCGCCGGCGACCGATGCTGTAGGTTCATCCATGGACTGCCCTTGGACGCGAGGAAGGCGAGTGAGCCGATAGCGTACGATGCGCGCATGTTCGGGGCCGACCCCTCCCTCCCGCGCCGCGGTCCACGTCCGCGCGTCTCGCGCGGGACCTCGTCCGATCTCCCGAACGCCTCGCGTGGGGCCACCTATCCTTCGATGCGCGGGCGGAGTCGACGCTCGATCCGCGCGGCCAGGGAGTCGTAGGCATCCGCCATGCGCGTGAGACGGGCCCGCTGCGCCGGGATCGCGTTCGCGGCCGCCGACGCGCGCAAGGTCCGGGATTGGTCGGTGCAGCGTTCGAGACTGATCGGGTGCGGGCGTGGCATCGGATTCCTGTCCCGCAGAGGAGCCAGAGCACGTTGGTCGTTTCTCCGAACATGCAAGGTCGCCGGACCGCCCCGGAGGCGCTCCTGACCGGGCGCCGCGCGGGATCCGATCCGGCGGTCCCGACACGTCATTTTCCCTCGATTTTCCGCTGAAGGTCCCATCCTTCAACCACCTAGCGACACACCAAAGTCTTGAAATACCTTGGAACGGACCTTCGACACGAAGCCGCGTCCGGTCGTGCGGCAACTCGACCGGGCAAACACGGGGCTTCCCGGCTCACCCGTCATCGGCAACACCTTGAAAATCCCTGGACCGCGGACTTCCGCGGCCCGGAGACTCTCCAGCGCGGGTGGGCTTCACTCTCTCCAGCGCGGGCCCTCCCGCGCCCATCGAGATGGTCCGCATCTCTATCTTCTTGACCCAGGAGCCGGCTCCGGGCTCGTGACATTCCCGCTCGAGGACGTGCGCCGCCTCGCGCGTGCGCAACGGCTGTCCCTCGCGCCGGACGAGGAGGCGACGCTCGCGCGCGACATCGACCGCATCCTCGAGGCGTTCGGGTCGTTGCCCGCGGCCCCAGGCGAGGTCGCCTGGCCCGCGGCCGGGCCGCCACGCGAGGACGTGGCCGAAGAGGCGGACGCGGAGCGGCGCGCCGCCATCCTCTCACAGGTGCCGCGCCGAAGCGGGGACCACGTCAAGGTGCCGCGGAGGTCCGATCGATGACTCGATCCGGGATCGCATCCGTCGCCGGGAGCGCCGCGTGACGATCGTCGCGCGCGTCGAGGCCGCCCTCGAACGGCTCGGCGAGGATCCGTGGAACGCATTCCTCGACGTCGACCGAGACGGTGCGCTCGCGCGGGCTCGCGCCCTCGACCTCGAAGGCCCGCGCGGGCGCCCTCTGTTCGGCGTCGTCGCGTCGGTCAAGGACAACCTCGCGGTCGCAGGGCGCCGTATGACGTGCGGCTCGCGACACCTCGGATCGTACACGGCGCCGTACACGGCCACCGCCGTCTGCCGTCTCGAAGCGGCCGGCGCGGTCGTGCTCGGCAAGACGAACATGGACGAGTTCGCGGCGGGTTCGAGCGGGGAGAACAGCGCGTTCGGCCCGACCCGCAACCCCCGGGACCCGGCGCGCGTGCCGGGAGGTTCCTCGAGCGGCGCCGCGGCCTCCGTCGCGGCGGGCGTGTGCGACCTCGCGCTCGGCTCCGACACGGGCGGCAGCGTGCGGTGCCCAGGGTCCTTCTGCGGCGTGCCGGCGATCAAGCCGTCCTACGGCGTCGTGCCCCGTCACGGGCTCGCCGATCTCGCGATGAGCCTCGAATCGCCGGCGCCGCTCGCGCGCGACGTCCGGACGCTCGCCGCGACGCTCGCCGCCATCTCCGGCCCGGATCCGCGCGACCCTACCGCGCGCCACGCGCTCGAGCCCCCGGACCTCGCCCGCGGCGCGCGCGGCCTCACGCTCGGCGTCGTCCGCGAGTTCTTCGAGGGCGTCGAGCCCGAGACCGCGACGCCCGTCCGCGCCGCGCTCGATCGCCTGGAGGCCGCGGGCGCGAAGCTCGTCGACATCTCCGTCCCGGAGACGCGGGAGGGGCTCGCCGCGTACTATCTCGTGAACTACGTCGAGTTCGCAAGCGCGATGCAGCGTTTCGACGGTTTCCGCTACGGGACGCCGGCCCTCGCGGAAGGACGGCTCGAGGACGCCGTCGCCGCCGCGCGCGCCACGTTCGGTCGCGAGGTGCGCCGGCGCATCCTGCTCGGCACGTACGCGAGCGAGCAGGAGCACG
>DATDQL010000187.1:0-6248 GCA_035292305.1 Thermoplasmatota archaeon | reverse complement strand
CCGCCGCGAGCGCCGAGAACGCGAAGCCGAGGCCCGGCACCGGCGCAGGAAGCCGCACGGCGCCGAGCCCGGCGTCCCAGATGCGCGCGGGCAGCGGGACGGCCCCGCGCGCGAGCGCGAACGCGATCGCGCCCGTGACGGCGGTCGCAAGCAGCGTGAGCGCGTGGCGCGCGCGACCTGCCGCCGCGACGGAGGCCGTCTCCGCGAGCGCGAGGAGCCGCACATGCCCGTGCGTCGCTGGCCACGGGAGCGGGGAGTCGACGAGCCACGCGCGACGCACGAGCGCCGCGAAGCCCAGCCCTAAGAGCGCCCCGCCGACCGTCGCGGCGAGCCACGCGGCGGGTCGCGCGGCCGGGCCGGCGGGGAGGAACAACAGGCCTGCCGCCGCGGCCCCGCCCGCGAGCGCGCCTGCCGAGGCGGTCGCCGCCTCCCGCGCGCCGAGGCGCCGCGCGAGCGCGGCGACGAGGGTGACGTGCCACGCGAACGCGACGACGACGCCGAGGACGAGTCCGGCCGCGACGACCGCGACCGCCGCGACCGCGCCGGAGACGGCGCCAAGGGCGGCCGGCCCGCGCCACGAGGCGTGCGACGCGCGACGGCCGCGCTCGTCGAGGTACGCCTCGAGCACGCCGCTGCCCGCGTTCGCGGTCGCGTCCACACCGAAGGGCGCGAGGTCGCCGCGCTCGATCCGCGCGAGCGCGCCGGCGGTCGGCGGGCGGAGCGGCGCCTTCACGCGGGGCGAGCGGCGCGAGACCCTAAGAGCCTACCCGAAAACGCGGAGGGCGTTGCGCGGTCCGCCGCGCCGCGATGGCGAGGAAGGACGGCCGAAGGCGTGCCAGAGGCACGTCGAGGCCGGCCTGACGAAGCAAGCGCGGATGCGGCGGACCGCCCTTCGGGGCCGGCTTGGGCGGGCGTCTGCTTCGTCGGCTTCGGCTCGCCGTAGCGCTGCTACGGCTTCGCCTCGCCTCCTTGCAGCCGCCCGCGCCCAAGCCGGCCGCAACGCCCTCCGCCAGTTTTCGGAGAGGCTCTAAAGCTCCACGCGTCAAAGGCGCAGCAGGGACTCGGCCTCGCGTTCGATCATCTTCGCGTCGCCGACGGCGACGCGCTGGTGCTGGCTCGGGTTGTCCCGCACGAGGGAAGGGAGCGGCATGTGCGCCGGCGACGACGCGAGGGCGAGCCTTCCGCGCGCGAGCGCGAAGGCGAGGCACCAAGCGGCCGTCGCAGGCTCCGCGGCGAAGTCCGCGAGGACGACGTCCGCGCCGTTGAGCGCGTCGACGGCGGCGTTGAACGCGCGCGGGAGGCGCATCACGCGGTGGCCGCACCGTGCCGCGGCGCGTTCGAGCGCGTCCGCACGGTCGGGGTCGGCGGCGACGAGGAGGACGTCCATCCCGCGCTATCTCCGCCGTCGCGCGACGAGGCCGGCAGCCGCGAACGCGAGGAGCGCGGTCCACGGCGGGAGCGGAGTGTCGTCCTGCGTCTCCGCGGCCGTCGCGGGTCCGCCGCCGTCCTCGGGCGGCGGAAGGATGTCATCGTCGGTCGTCTCCGACGGGTCGACCGAGGATGCGACCACCGTGAAGGCCCACGTCCGCGGCTCCCCGCATCCGCGCGCGTCGCAGGTCTCGGCGCGCACCGCGTGCCGGCCGAGCCGCGCGTCGACCGCGGGCCACGTGAAGTCGAGGGGCGCGTCGGATTCCGCGAGGAGCGCGTCGTCGACGTAGAGCCTTACGTGGACCGGGTCGCCGTCCGGGTCCGTCGCGACGATCTTGAACGAGATCGCGCCCGCGACGGACACGCCGTCGGCTGGCTCGAACGACGTCACGCGCGGGCGGCCTCCCGTGTCCTCGCCGCCATCGTCCTCGGCCCCGTCGTCGTCGGTTCCCTCTCCGACGTTCTCGACCACGAAGTACACGGGACCGCGTAAGTACGTCGCGCCGCCGCGCGCCGCGCGGATGTCGACCCCGTGGACACCGTCGGCGAACTCCCGCGTGTCCCAGGCCCACGTCCAGGCGCCCGCGCTCGGGACGACCGTCTCCCGGCTCACGTTGTCCACGCGCACCTCGACGGCGAGGAGGCCGCGCGCGACCCCTCGGATCGTCACGACGCCCGCGACCTCGGTGCCGTTCGTACCTTCGAGCGTGAGGGCGACGGCCTCGACGGGGTTGTCGACGATCACCGGCACGACGGTCGAGAGCGTGACGTGGCCGGTGGAGTCGCGCGCCCGCGCGGTCAGGTTGTGCGTGCCGTTCGGCGTGACGGTGGTGTCGATCGTGAGCTGGAACGGGGCCGTGCCGCTCGCGCTCACCCACGCGCCCTCGTCCACGCGCACGTCGACGCCGACGACCGCGATGTCGTCGGTCGCGTTGCCGAACACGGTGAGGAACCCTCGCACCTTCGAGCCGGAGACGGGGTGCGTGAGTAGGATCGTCGGTGCCGCGTCCGCGGCGGGCGGGTTCTTGACGACGACGGGGATCTTGACGGTCCCGAGCTTCCCGGCCGTGTCCGTCGCGCGGGCCGTGAGGTTGTGCGTGCCGTTCGGGACGGTCCGCGTGTTCCACGTCCATGTCCACGTCGTCGTCCCCGTCGCGGCGTTCCACGCGCCGTCGTCGACCTGGACCTCGACCTTCGCGACGCCGTTGTCGTCGCTCGCGGTGCCCGAGACCGTGAGGTTCCCCTCGACCTCGCCGCTCGCCTCCGGCGTCCCGATGACGACGACCGGCAGCGCGTCGGGCACCGCGATCTTCACGGTGACGACCGTCGACTCGCCCTCCTGGGCGCCGTCGGAGGCGATCGCCTTGAGCGCGTGCGAACTGCCGGGGGTCAGGGCGGACGTGTCCCACGTCCAAGACCACGCCGTGCCCTGCCGCGTCGCGGCGTTGCGGATCCCGTCGTCGACGGTGACCCAGACGTTCGTCGCGTCGGAGGAGGCCGTGCCCTCCACCTTGTACGCGCCGCTCACCTCCTCGTTCGCGACGGGCTTCGCGATGGTCACGGACGGCGGAGCGTCCTGCGAGGCTTGCACCGTCACGGTGCCGAGCATGCTCGAATGGAACTGGCAGACGTATTGGAACGTCCCGACGACGTTGAACACGACCGGCTGGCTGCTGCCGCCCACGGGGATGCTCCCGGTGTTCCATTGGAACGCAGATTCCTCGTCCGCCGTCGCGGTGTGGTCAGCGTTCTGGCACGGGGCCTGGCTCGCGGGGTTGCTCCAGCGGACGGAGTCCCCGACGGTGATGACGATGGGGGACGGGCTGTACGGCCACGCGGGCCCGCAGCCGATCGTGACGGAACGCTCGGTCGCCGCATCCGCGCCGAGCGAAAGGAGGACGACGGCGCCCGCGGCGAGCAGGAGGCCGAGCCAAAGGCGTCGTGCCATGGCCGTCGCAGGACCGGGACCCGGCAAGAACGTTGCCTTCTACACCAGCGTCTCGATCGAGGACGGAGCCTTTATCGGCCGGTCGCCACGTCCGCAGGGCGTTGAAGAAGCCCCTCGTGAAGGACTACATGACCCGCGAGGTGGTGAGCTTGGCGCCCGACATCACGGTGCGAGAGGCGATCCAGAAGGTCGTCAAGGAAGGGCACGTCGGTCTTCCGGTCGCGGACGGCGCCGTCCTCATCGGATTCCTCACCCCGAAGGAGCTGCTCCGCAACCTCGATCGTCTCGACGCGCAAGTGCGCGACGTCATCGCCCACGGCACCGTCGTCGCCCACCCTGAGATGGACATCGAGGACGGCGCTCGCATCCTGTTCCGCATGGGCGTGAAGGAGCTGCCCGTCGTCGACGACGAGGGCCGAATGGTCGGCATCATCTCGACGACGGACATCATCCGCAGCCACATCGAGCGCGTCACGCCGCGCAAGATGACGAAGCTCAAGGAGACACTCGAAGCGCTCTACGGCGTCGAGGTCACGATCGACCGCGCGACCATGCCCCTCAAGGGGCTCCTCCCGACGCAGAAGCGCATCTACGCGGACGAGCTCGAGGGCCGCAAGCGCGAGCTGCAGCGCGGCCTCGCGGAGCCCATCCTCGTCATCGACAAGCGTCCCCAGCCCATCCTCGTCGACGGGCACCACCGCGTCTTCGCGGCGCGGCAGCTCGGCATCGACAGGCTCGACGCGTACGTGCTGCGCGTCCAGGCCGAGGTCGAGCTCGGCCTCGAACGCAACGCGCGCGCGAGCGGGCTGCACTCCCTCGACGACGTCGAGATCAACGACTTCGGGCAGCATCCCTTGGTCGAGATCACGTCGAGGCTGTTCAAGAGGGAGAAGTGACGCCTACTCGTCTTTCTCCTCGACCCTGACGCTCTGCGTCTCCGCGAGCTCGTCCACCTTCGTCGGCACGAGCAGGAACGCGCCGCCGGCGACGAGCACCAGGAGGCCGGCGAAGCCGACCGCGAACCCGAGGAACACGCTGCCGCGCGCGAGGATGACCGCGAACGCGGTGAGGACGAGCGCGACGCCGAGGAGGCCGATCGACGCGCCGACGAGGTTCGTGGCGAACGAGCGCGCGTCCTCCATGGCTCGGCGGTATGCGGGCGGTCGCCTTCCGGTTTGCGGTCGCGGACGGTTCAACATGCCGCGATTACGCGATTACGCGATGGAGGCGGAAATTCCCTCTCTTCATCGCGTAATCGCGGCAAGCGCCACGCCGCTGACGGCGCCCGTGTCTTTCAAGCCGCGGAAGCGCATCCCGCGCTCGTGCGCCGCCTCGTCGTCCTCGGCATGCTGCTCGTTGCGGGCTGCAGCGCTCCGGCGCCGCCGGAGGACGCCCCGGCGGCGGGCGCGTCCGAGGTCACGCTCTGGCTCACGACGAGCGGCTTCACGGGCGACGCGCCGACGGGCGCGGAGGCCGAGCGCGTGCCGAGCGGCAACTTCTTCCGCGCGTGGGCCGCGGGCGAGGGCCTGCCGACGTGGCGCGGGGCGCCTCCCGCGCGCGACCTCCTCGTGCGCAACGCGACCGTCGTCGTGTGGGCGGAAGCGCCGCGCGGGTCGGCGCAGGCCGGGAGCTTCCCGGCCCACATCGCGTACTTCGGGGCTGCGCCGTTCCTCATGGCCCAGGCGAGCCTCGCCCCGCCGGGCGTCGTCCCGCCGGGCGACGTCCGCGAGCTCGTGTTCGATCTCGGCATGCCGCGCGGCGGGCTCGTCCTCCCCGCGGGCGAGGGGCTCGAGCTCCTCGTCACGCCCGTGCAGACGCAGGACGACGCCGCGGACGCGATCCACTACCTCGTGAACGCGACCGACCGGCCCTCACGGGTCGTGCTCCAGGTCGAGCCCGTCGTCCTCGCCGCGGAGGGCTCTGTCGAGAGCGACACGTCGAACGGCCGCGTCGCCGGGAGCGCCTACGTGCTCGGCGCGCGCGAGGGCGCGACCGCCGCGCTCTTCGACGTCCCCGTGCCCGCGGACGCGACGAGAGTCGAGGTCGTGATGGAAGTCGGTCAGAAGGCCGGCATCCCGGACGTGGACGTGACGCTGCTTGACGAGGACGGCGAGGAGGTCGCGTCGAGCGTGACGCCGTACGGCCGTGAAGCGGTCCGGCTGCTCGCGCCGAACCTCGATGGCCTGCACGGCACGACGCTCACGGCGCGCGTCGTGAATTACGGCTCGGCGTACGCCGAGTTCCGCCTGACGACGACGACCGCGGGCGCGGCGGGCGATTGAGCGTGCGCGGGACGTGGAAGCCGTTCGTGACGTACGGCGCGACCTTCGGCGCGGTCGTCGGTTATTTCCTCTTCGCGCGCGGCGGCTTCACGGATGCGCTCGGGTACGTCGTCGTGCCGCTCGCCGTCCTTCCGTTCGTCGCGCTCGCCCTCGTGCAGGGGATCGTCCCCGTGCGGCATTTCCTACAAGGGCTCGCGGAGGGCGGCGAATCGCTCGACATCGTCTCGGACGACGTGGGCTGGTTCGGTGGCCGCACGGTCGTCGTCCGCGGCGCCCGCGGTGAGTGGCGGATCGAGGCGACGTCCGGCAAGCAGGCGCGGCTCGAGGTGCGTGCGCCCGACGCGAGCGAGCCGACGCGCGTTCGCGGCAGTGCTCGCAAGGCGGGACGGCGCGAAGCGGAGCGCGTCCTGCTGTCGTCCGCGCGCGAGACGCCGCCGTCTCCCCCGTCGCGAACGGAGCCGAGCCGCGCGCAGCAGGTCGCTCTCGCCGCGGCCGTGGTCGCGGCCGTCGCGGCCGTGCTCGTCGCGAAGGCGGGCGCCGCACGCGGCGCGGAGATCTGGCCCGCGCTTGGGCTCGCCGCAGCCGTCGCG
>DATDQL010000186.1:0-10269 GCA_035292305.1 Thermoplasmatota archaeon | reverse complement strand
TGGATCAGGACGTCGATCGTCTCCGAGTCCGTCTCGACTCCGTCGCTCGCCGTGAAGCTCACCGGGAACGAACCCGCCTGCGCCCAGGTCGGGGTCCAGGAGAAGGTTCCTGTGTCCGGGTCGAACTCGGCGCCGGTCGGCAGGCCCGTCGCCGCGAGCGTCACGGGTTCGACGTCGGCGTCGGTGGCGGTCACGAGGAACTCGAGGCGGTCGCCGGTGCGGCCTGCCTTGGGGCCGATCCCGTCGAGGATGGGCGCGACGTTCGTGACCGTGATCTCCTTCGACGCGGTGCTCACGAGGCCTGCCGCGTCCTCGACGCGCAGGGTCACGGTGTACCCGCCGACGTCCGTGTAGGCGTGAGACGGGTTCGCGACGGTCGTTCTCGTGCCGTCGCCGAACGTCCACTCGCGCGTGACGATGGCGCGGGTGCCTTCGACGCTGCTGTCCTCGAAGACGATCGCATCGTTGCGCGGGCTCGTGTCCGTCGAGGACGCGATGGCCGCGGTCGGCGCGAGCAGGCATGCGAGGGTGCCCGTCTCGCGGCTCGTGAAGGGCGCGACCGTGACGGTGTTGGAGTTCCCGTCGTCCTGGATACGCGGCCCGATGGCCGGCGTCGAATAGACGCCCCAGTCGTTGCACGTCGCGTCCACGTCGAGCGCCGTCGTGCTCGGCTTGAGCTCGAGGGCGACGCTGTTCGTGAGACCGAGCTGGTTGTCGTTGATGGCGACCCCCGTGCCTGCCCGGCATCCGGTGAGCGCGATGGCCGCGAACGTCTCGCGGAACTCGTTGTTCACGACCGAGACACCCTCGAGGCCGAAGTCGCCCGTGCACACCGACAGGCCCGTGCCGTCGATCCGGAACGAGTTGCCGTCGACGACGAGGCCGTCGCCCCAGACGACGGCGCCGGTCGACGCCCAGCCGTTGATGTCGTTGTCCGCGATGCGGCCGTCGGGCAGCATCCCGCGGATGCCGTCCACGCCGCCGATGCTGCCGTCGTCGGACGTCAGTTGCGCGGTGATCGTGTTGCGGACGATGCCGGTGTCGGGCGCGCCGAACGTCTCGTCGGCCGTGATGCCGAAGACGCGGTTCGGAGTGAAGCATCCGGCGGGGATCGAGGCCAAAGAGCAGCCGCCGCCCTGGAGCGAGATCGTGACGTCCTCGATCCTCGTGCCGCTCGACGTCCCGAGGCTGATGCCCGTGACGCCGTTCGCCGGGACCGTGCCGAGATACTGGACCGTGATCCCGAGGATCGAGACGTCGTCCGCCGCGACGGTGACGATGTCGAGCTTGCCGCCGTCCTCGGCGGCGCCGCTCCCGTCGAGGATGACGGGCTCGGTCGTGAGGCCGCAGGCGAGAGCCCCGGGGGGCGCCGCGCAGAGCGTGATGCCGTCGGTCGCGAGGACGACACGCTCGGTGTACGTGCCAGGCGCGATGATGATCGTCTGACCTGGCTCGATGGCTTCGAGCGCGGCGGACACCGTCGTGAAGCCGCGCGCGGTCTCGCCGACGATGACCGGCGCGACGCCCTCGAGCACGGTGACGGCGAAGTCCTTCGTGTCGTAGAGGCCGTCGGGGCTCGTCGCCGTGACCTGGAACACGTACGCGCCTGCCTGCGCGTAGGTCGGTTCCCACACGAAGACGCCCGTGCCGTCGCCGTTGTCGGTGAAGACGCCGCCGTCGGGCAGGTTGCCGCCCGTGAGCGCGACGGAGTCGCCGTCGGGGTCGAACGCGCTCGCCACGATCTCCACGAGCGTGCCTTCGGGCGCGCTCGAGCTCGACTGCTGCGGGTCCACGTTCGGCTTGCGCGGCTTGTCGAGGACGTGGATCGTGACGTCCATCGTGTCCGTGAGCGCGCCGTCGGAGACGACGAACTGCACGGTGTGGTCCCCGGCGTCGTTGTTGCTCGGCGTCCAGTGGAACCTCCGCTGGTTCGGGACGAAGCTCGACCCCTGTGGCCTCACCGGCGCGGTGTAGACGAGCGGGTCGCCGTCCTCGTCGGTCGCCGCGACGACGATCTCGACCTGCTCCGTCTCGGCGATCGTGATGTCGTCCTGCTCGACGAACACCGGGGCGTGGTTCGCCGCGTTGTCGACGTCGACGCGCACGCTCGCGGCCGCCTGCGCCCCGTCGCGGTCCGTGAAGACCGCGTCGAGGGTGTGGAAGCCGTCCGCGACGGTCGCCGAGTCCCAGGTCAGGTCCCACGCGTCGTCGCCGGACGCCGTGTCGACGTCGATCGTCGCGAGGAGCGTCGTGCCGTCGAGGAAGACCTCGACGGTCTCGCCGGCCGGCGGGAGACTCTGGGTCACGAAGGTCGCGTCGCCGGTCGCCGCCGTGTTGGAGGCGGCGTCGGCTGAGACGACCTGGAAGTGGTACGTCGTCTCCGCGGTGAGCCCGGTGATCGTCACCGAGTGGCTCGTGAGGAAGCCGGACTGCGTCTCCGTGGAGCCGTACGCCGAGGTCGTGCCGTATCGGACCAAGCTCGTCGCGTCCTCGTTCGTCGTCCACGTGATCGTCGCCGTCGTCGTGGTCGTGGAGACCGCGACGCCGGAGATGATCGGCGGGATGACGTCGACCGTGCCGGCCACCGCGAAAGATATGCTCACGGGGCCGCGGACGAGGACGGCGTCCTCGTACTCGTTCGCCGTCGCCGTGTACGCGCCGGAGGGCAGCGTGCCCGCCGGATCCCACGTCCACGTCTTGGCGTCGGCGTCGAGCGTCGCGAGCGCGCCGGTCACGTCGGTGAAGCCCGAGGGGCCGTCGAGGTCGATCTTGACCTGCGTGCCGACCGGGTCGCCGCCGCCCCCGCCGCCGTCGGTGTCGACCGTGTAGGTCTCGCCGAACACGAGGCCGCCCTGCGATGCGCGGCGGGCGCCGTTGGGCGCCTTGTCGTAGCCGACGGCGTACGTCATGGGCCACGTGCTCGCCCAGGTGTTGTCGATGAGGCCGCCGGTCGGGAGGCCGATGTCCGCGAGCGAGACGCCGACGGTGAACTTGTTGTTCTCCCAGTCGAAGTCGAACGACGTCGTCGACGCGATGAGCACGAACGTGCCGCCGTTCGCGGTGTAGAGGCTCGGCGCGTAGCCGAGGCCGCCGTCGCCGAAGAGGGCGTCGCCCGCGACCTCGAGGACGTACTCCGTCTCGCCGACGCGGAAGTCGAAGTCGTACCACGCGTTCTGCGCCTCGGGCGCGAGCTCCGGGTCCTCGGAGACGAGGAACGAGAGGGACCACTCTGCGAACAGCATCTCGTCGTCGGACGTGATGTCGACGGCGAGGATGTCGAAGGGCGGCGGGACCGTGGCATCCTCGACGTCCTCGATCTCCGCGTCCCATTGGTCCGCGAGCGGGCCGAAGCCGGACGTCGTGATGCCGGCCTCGTCCGTGCAGTGGATGTACGGGTCGTTCGTCGTGAGCCAGCTGTCGCTCTCCGGGTCGCCGACGTCCCACCAGACATGGTCTGCCTGGTGGATGCCGGACATGTACGCGCACGCCTCGAGCGGTTTGGACCGCGTCGGGTTCCCCGCGAGCTGGCGGAGCGTCTCGTCGACGACGTCCGGGGACGGCGTCAGGATGCCCCAGCCGATCTGCGCCCAGGGGGCCGGGTCGAGGATGGGCTGCGAGCCGAGGTCGAACACGGCCTCGACCGGGTCCCAGTCCGCGATGCCTGCGTAGACCGCGGCCTCCTCGAGGGCGCGGCGCATCTCCCAGTTCGTGACCGTGTCGCCGGAGACTCCGTCGACGACCATCGCCGGCGGGGTCTCCGCGAGGTCGATGCCGCCCATGTGGCCCGCCGCCCGGCGCGCCTCGAGCAGGATGAGGCTCGCGGTGCCCGCGGCCTTCGGCGTCGAGAAGCTCGTGCCGCTCACGAGCCGGATGCCGCTCTCGCACTGGATGCAGTACGGCAGGTCCTGCGTGTAGTCCGCGGCGAAGTCGGCGCCGGTGCCGCTGAGCGTCGTGTGGCCGTTCGAGGAGCCCTCCTCGAAGCCGGTGACGGACATGGTCCACCACGGGCCGGCGGTCGAGTCCGTGATGGGCTCGGGCCCGGGGTCGTTGCCCGCCGCGCTGAAGTGCAGCTTGCCGCCGACGACGACGCCGCCGTAGGCGCCGACCGTGTCGGCGAGCGTCGGCACGCCGGCGGGGACACCGTAGCTCGTGCTGATGATGTCGACGGCCGGGTGACCGAACGCGAACGCCTCGGCCGGCGAGCCGATGCCGAGGAACGTCATGTCGCGGACGATCGGGACGCCCGCGCTCTCGACGAACATCACGATCGCCTGGGGGTTGGCCGTGAGGACGGCGCCGGTCGTGCCGGTGCCGTGCTCCATCGTGTCCTCGCCGGGCTCGGTCTCGATGACCGCCCCGACGCTGTCGCCCTGGCTCGTGACGATGACGTTCGTGCCCTTGATCCACCACAGGGCCTGCCGGTCCGCGGCGATGCGCGCCCAGATGGCCGAGTCCGCGCTCTTGTCAGCCGCGTAGTTGCCGGTGTGGCTGAGCTGGAGCTGGTGGTCCGGGTCGATGCCGAGCTCGGCGAGCACACCGGGCGTGACGGAGCTCGGCGGGCTGGACGCCGGGTAGATCGGGCTGCCGGCGTAGTAGTACGAGTGGTACGGGTTGATCCCGTTGTCGATGACCGCGACGATGACGCGGCTGTCGTCCGCGGGAGGCGCTCCGTAGGTGCCGGCCAGGACGACGTCGCCGGACACGTCCGTGGCGCCGTCGTCGGGCTCCGTGAACGCGAGGCCGTCGCCGGTCGGTTCGAGCGGCGTCGCCGAGACCGTCGCGCGCGGGCCCTCGCCCGCGGAGTTGACCGCGCCGACCTCGTAGGCGTACGCGCGGATCTCCGTGAGACCGGAGTCGGCGTAGGATGTCCCGGGGACGGTCGCGATCGGCGCGCCGTCACGATAGACGTTGTAGCCCGTGACCGCGGACGAGCCGGGATCCGCCGGCGCGAGCCACGCGAGGTCCACGCCTGCGACGACCGGCGTCCCGACGAGCGACTGCGGGGCCGACGGCGGGGAGGCGGTCGTGACCGTCGTCACGGCGACGGTGTCGACGTAGTATCCCCACGGGACCTGGAGGAGCGTGTCGGGGTCGCCTTCGGTGTCGAGCCGGAACCGGACGCGGACGTCCTGACCGAGCGCGGCGGCGGGGAACGTGACCGATCGCGCGGCGAACACGGGGAGAGCGGCGTCGTCCGTCAGGTCCTCCGTGAACGTCGCGATCGTCGCGTAGGAGGCGTCAGGCGCGCTGGCGAGCTTCCATTGCACATCGAGCTTGTCGCCCGTCGCGACGTTGCCCGCGAGCTGGAAGTCCACCTTCGCAGACGCCGCGCCGGCGAGCGAGAGCGTCGGCGAGATCAGGTTCGTGCGGATGCCAGGGTTGTAGATGCCGAAGTCCAGCATGTCACTGGTGGACCAAGCCCAGGTCCCGCTCGAGGAGAAGCTCTCCGAGCGGTGCCACTTCGCGGACGCGTCTGAGTCGGCGAACTGCTTGCTTCCGGGGACGTTCTGTCCGAAGACGACGATCGCCTCGTTCGCGACCGTCCAGCCTTCGGCGCCTGCGTCGAACGAGTACGTCGTCGTCCCGAGCGTGAAGAGGTCGGAGCCCATGCCTTCCTGCGAGAAGATCGTCGGCACCTCGGGCCCGGCGCCTCCGCCGTCGGAGATCGGGCGGTGCCCGGCGAGGCCGCTCACGGGGACCGCGCCCTCGACGACCGCGTCGGGGGCGGGCGTCGTGAACTCCACGTGCGCCCGCAGGTTCGGGAGCGCGACCGTCACGGCGTCCGTGTCGAGCAGGGTCGAGCCGTCGTACCACTTCGCGGTGATCGTGTGCGTGCCCGCGAGGCCGGTGAGGTCCATCGAGCCGCTCCAGGAATCGGTCTCGTCGGTCTCGCTCGTCAAGGTCGGGATGACCGCCTTCGCGCCCGCGATGGCGTCGAGATACAGCTCGACGCGCTCGCCGCCGGCGCCGCCGACGTCGACCGCCGCGGTCTTCGTCGTGGACTGGCCTGCCGTGTCCGTCACGACGAAGGTCGCGGTGAACGCGCCCTCCGCCGTGTAGGTGTGCGCCACCGTCGCCGGAGGCGCGCCGCTCCCGCCGTCTGCCGTCGTGAGGTCGCCGAAGTCGAGCGTCCAGGACGCGATGCCTCCGGCGTCGCTCGCGGTCAGCGCGAACGTGACCGGGAGCGGGGCGGAGCCCGTCGAGGGATCGGCCGAGATCGTCGCCGTCGGCGGCGAGTCGCCGCCGTCGAAGGTGTAGGTACCGCTTCCGATGGCGCTGTCCCAGATGGTCACCGACGGACCGGAGCCGGCCCCGGCCCAGATCCAGGACCGGGCCTCGGCCGTGAACGTCATGAGGTGCTTGCCGGCCGTCGGGGTCGCCCCTCCGGTCAGGTCCGACACCGTGTCGGCGCTGCTCGTCGGCGCGTCCTTGGCCTTCATCGAGGCCTTCGGCACGACCCACGTGATCTTGCCGCCGGCCGCGTCCCACGTGCCCGTCGTGGTCCCCATGCTGCTGTACTGGCTGCCGCCGATGGCGCTCAACGTGAAGCCCGTGTACTGCTGGTCCACGTCGCCGCTCGCGTCGGCGCGCACGAAGTACCGGGCGGCCTGGACGGCGTACTTCACGTTGTTCGTGGGCGACTCGTCGTACTCGAAGACCACGCTGTACACGTTCTCGAGGCCGAAGGGGATCGGACGCTGGACGAATGGCGGCGGAAGGCCCGTGACCGAGAACGTGCTGTCGGGCGCGGACGCGAGGTCCGGTACCTGCAGGGTCACCTGGAACGAGGTCGTCGTCTCGTCGTGGACCGTGAACGCGGTGATGTCCATCCCCGGGATGAGCGCGTCGCCCGCCGGGTCCGTGCCGACCTCGCCGCTCGCGGAGACGACGCCCGGCGAGTCCGGCGCGTAGTCCTCGACCGAGAAGCCGGCCTCGAACGGCACCTTCGTCACGGTGTAGACCACGCACGTGCAGAAGACCCCGTTGGCGTCGAGGGCCGAGGTCGGGATCGAGAACGCGAACGCGAGCTCGTCGGAGGGCACGAGCCCGCCGTAGAGCCGCGCGTCGAACTCGACGCCGTTCACGACGACGAGGATCTTGTCCGTGAGCGACGGCGCCTGCGCGAAGCGGACGAGGCCCGCGACACCGTCATCGGTCGCGACGATGTCGGTCGCGACGATGTCCGCGCGCGCGGTCGCGTCGCCGATCGGGTCGGGCGTCTCCGAGAGCGGTCCGGGACCGCCGCCGGAGTCGCCCGCCGCGAGGACGAGGCGACCGTTGTACTGCGAGGTACCCCAGATCCACGTGTACGGGATCGTGCCGCAGTCGACGCCGCCGGCGCCGAACTGGACCATGATGCCGGCGTAGGTCCCGGCCGTCGGGGTGATCGTGAACGACACCTCTCGGAACGTGCCGACGCCCGGCTGCACGTACGCCGCGCCGCCTCCGGTCGGGCCGATGAGCGCCGAGCCGTCCGCCGTGAGGATCTGCGCGCGCAGCGGGCAGATGTTGCCCGCGGCGTTGCCGGGGAAGTTGTAGTCCACGTGGGTCCGGACCGTGACCGGTTGGCCGGTGAACGTAACGGGGTCGTTCGTGATGAAGACGGGCCAGACCGAGTTCTCCGGCGCGTTGATCGACCACGGGCCGGCCGCGGTGTGCCTCGACTCGAGGCCACCGTTTCCGGCCGGGCTGAGGGCGTGGTCGTTCGCGAGGTCGTTCGGGTCCGTGACGACCGTGTTCGTTCCGTCGCCGACGAGCCAGAGCACGCGGTCGTCGCCGGACGGGGTCGCCGTGACCGCGGCCGTCGCAAGAGCGGTGAGGTCGTCGTTGTCCGTGACGGTGAGCGTCGCCGTGAACGAGCCGGCCGCGGCGTAGGTGTGCGCGACCGTCGCGGGCGGGGAGCCGGAGCCGCTCGAGGCGGGCGTCGCGTCGCCGAAGGTCAACGACCAGGAGGCGATCGTGCCGTCGGAGTCGGACGCTCCGAGGGTGAAGGTCACGTCGAGGGGGGCCGCGCCCGAAGTGGGCGAGGCCGAGAGCGACGCCGTCGGGGCGCCGGTCGCGGAGCGGTCGACGAGACCGGACACCGTGAGGGGCGTGGCCGGGACGCTCGCGCCGTTCAGGGGCGACTCGATCTTGACCATCGGGACGCCGGGCGGGTCGCCGCCGCCGAGAGCCATCATGACGGCCGCGTACGCGTCGACGAGCCCCGCGCCGCGCTTGAAGTCGCGGCAGACGTAGATCTCGGGGTCCGAGAGCAGCGCGAGCTCGGTGAAGCGCGGGAACTCGGTGTTGACGCTCGTGTCGCCGGCGCGCGCCTTCGCGGCGTCCGCGGGCGAGACGTGGCACAGGTTCGGGTCGGCGTTCCACATCACCGTGCCCGCGCGACCCTGGTCGGAGACGCCGTCCGTCCAGCGCGTCGCGGTCTTGATGAGGATGGCCTCGATCTCGGCCGGCGTGAGGTCGGGGTTCGCCTGGCGGATGAGCGCGACGACGCCCGCGACGTGCGGCGTCGCCATGCTCGTGCCGGAGATCGTGGAGTAGAACGGCGGAGGCGTGCCCGCGACGATGCCGATCTGCGACGTGTACGCGCTCGTCGAGAGGATGTTGGATCCGGGCGCGGCGACGTCGGGCCACGTCCAGAGGTGGTCCTTGCCCGTCGGGTTGTTCGCGCCGGTCGAGGTGCACCCGTTGCTCGAGTCCGCGGAGATGCGGCCGGCGCGCGTGCCCTGGTTGAGGTCGTCGTAGTTCGCGACAGTGA
Organism: Thermoplasmatota archaeon; assembly: GCA_035292305.1. Classification (GTDB taxonomy): domain Archaea; phylum Thermoplasmatota; class SW-10-69-26; order JACQPN01; family JAJPHT01; genus DATDQL01. Next base: position 1,511 of record DATDQL010000186.1, on the reverse strand, counting down.
TGAGGCCCGGCGTCGGGTTCACCGCGTACGGGCTCGTGATGATGCCGCCGCCTTCGTTGCCGGCGGCGAAGAGGACGACGATGTCGTGGACGTTGATGAGGGAGTTCGAGATCTCCGTGATGGAGTTCGTCACGAAGTTGCCCGAGCACGCGCCCGCCGCGCCCCAGCTGTTCGTGACGACCTGGATGCCGTACTTGTCCTTGTTCTCGCCCATCCAGTCGAGCGCGACGTCCGTGAAGAAGACGCCGCCCGCGAGGCCGAGGAGCGCGTCGCCCGCGCCGAGGCCGGCGCCGGCGAGCATGGCACCCGGGGCCGCGCCGACCGGGGGCGCGTTCGGGTTCGTGAAGAGGGGCGCGAGGCCCTGCCGAGCCGCCCAACCGTTGCCGGCCACGATGCCCGCGACGTGCGTGCCATGGCCGATGGTCTGGTCGCAGTCGGGGTTGTCCGGCTCCGGGGTGATGAGGCCGGGGACGTTCGTGCAGACGAGGACCTTGGATTGGAACGGAGTGACGCCCGGGACCGCGTTCAGGGGAGCGTACCACAGGTCCGGGTGCAGCGCGTTGATGCCGGTGTCGACGATGCCGACGGTGACACCCGTGCCGTCGATGACCACGCCGTCGACCTCGATCGGGCTCGGGTCCTTGCGTTGGACCTGCGAGGCGACCGGCCACCAGAGGTCGCCCCAGACGTCGGCGGCGTTCGTCGCGAACGTCGCGGTCTGGAGGAAGAACTCGATCGGCTGGTCGCGCTCGACGTACTGGACGCGCGGATCGAGCTCGAAGGAGCGGATCGTGTCTTCGGGCCCCGCGAGGAGGACGGCGGGGATCGCGTGGAAGCGGTAGAGGACGTACGCGCCGCGCAGCGCGAACTCGTCGTCGTTCGGGACGACGGCGGCGGAGGTGAAACGCGCGAGGAACCACGGCTCGTCCGCGGACGGCTCGGCGGCCGCGTTGCCGGCGAAGGCGAGCAACGTCGGCAGGAGCATCGCCCCCGCGATCACGAGGGCCGGAAGCCTCGAAGGCGTTCGCTCATTGGCTCTGACGTTCGGCGCGGGCGTGCGCATGTGTGATCCTCCCCGTTGCGCCCGCCTAGCGGGCCTCCGACGAGCGGGATGACGGGGTCGCAGGCCCAGGCTTGGCCGCCCTGAGACCTCCCCGAAAGATCCTGCCTGCCTCGGGGCCGGGGAGCGCTCCGGCGATGATAACGGTTGTGCATGTCAGGAGAGGCGCAGATATCCGCCTGCGCACCGGCCCTGTATACAGTGTCCGGAGCCGACGCGTCGTCGCACCTCCCGGTGGAAACGTCGCCTTCTTGGCCCCCGAAGCTCCCGCTGGTCGTGGGCCAGTAGGTCCCCCGGGGAGGCACTGTGAGGTCCACTGTCTTCCTTCTCGTCGCGCTCCTCCTGGCGCCACTCGGCGTCGCGCAGGAGGTCGGCGTCGCAGGGGTGGGGCGATCCGGCCTCGGCTGGCTCGGCGACGAGCCGAGCGTCACGGAACCCGGCGCGCTGCTCC
>DATDQL010000185.1:0-2875 GCA_035292305.1 Thermoplasmatota archaeon | reverse complement strand
CGACCGCTCTCCCACTCCCGCGCGCTGCTCCTCGCGTCGAGGGCCGCGCACGGCGACGTGTCGATGGAGGAGATGAGGCTCCTCGCCGCGCACCTCCGCGACTGCGAGAGCTGCGCGCGGCACGTCCGGGAGCTGGTCGCCCTCCTCGATGCCCTCGCGCGCACCGCAAGGCGGGCGCGCCGCCCCAAGTAGCACGCGCAGCCTGTCGCGACGCCTCGCGCTTCCTCGCCAAACGCGGGGGGTGTCCCCGGCGCGGCTTCGGGGCGTCCGTGGTGCCGGCGAAGTGGCCCAGGTTGGCTGGGCATTGGATGCGCATCTGGAGCGCCTTGGCGGACGGTATGGACCATATGGAAAAGTCGTCCTCGGGAACCGGCCAGGAATGCGGTAGGACCGGCGGTTTCCTAAACCGCCTCGTTCACCCGCGAAACGTCCGCGCGAACGCCTGCTCAAGGTCCTGCCGCAGGTCGTCCTTGTGCTCGATCCCGACCGACAGGCGGAGGAGCCCGTCCGTGAACCCCGCCTTCCGGCGCTCTTCGGCGGGGACCGAGGCGTGGGTCATCGACGCCGGGTGCTCGATCAGGGACTCGACGCCGCCGAGGCTCTCCGCGAGGCTGAAGACCTTCGTCGCCGCGCAGAAGCGCTTGCCGTCCTCGACGCTCCCGTCGAGCTCCAAGGAGAGCATCCCGCCGGGCCTCGACATCTGGCGCTTCGCGACCGCGTGGTTCGGGTGGCTCGGGAGGCCGGGGTACCAGACGCGCTTCACGCGCGGGTGGCCGGCGAGCCAGCCCGCGAGGTGCTCCGCGTTGTCGCAGTGACGGTCCATGCGGACATGGAGCGTCTTCAGGCCGCGGAGCACGAGGAAGCTCGTGAGCGGCGCCGCGACGGGGCCGGTCCAGTTCGCGAGCTTCGAATGGCGGTCGGCGCGGGCCGGATCGTTCGTGAGCACGGCGCCGGCGATGAGGTCCGAGTGGCCGCCGAGGTACTTCGTCGCCGAGTGGATCACGATGTCACAGCCGAGCTCGAGCGGCCGCTGGAGGTAGGGCGAGGCGAAGGTGTTGTCCACGAGGACCGGCACGCCGCGAGCCTTGGCGATCTCGCTCGCGCCGCGGAGATCCGTGATCTTCAACAGGGGGTTCGTGGGGGATTCGAGCCAGAGGAGGTCGGCCTTCCTCTTCAGCGCGCGTTCCACGTTGCTGAGGTCGCTCGTGTCGATGTACTCGAAATCGAGGCCGAGCCGGCGGAAGACGCGCTCGAAGAGGCGGTAGCTGCCGCCGTAGAGGTCGTTCCCCGCGACGACGCGCGTGCCCGCGCCGAGGTCGGTCAAGACGACCGTCTCCGCCGCGAGGCCCGACGCGGTCGCCGTGCAGTGCTTCGCCCCCTCGAGCGACGCGAGGCAGCCCTCGAGCGCCCGCCGCGTCGGGTTGTCGCCGCGGGCGTAGACGTAGCCCTTGTGCTCCGCCGGCGCCTCCTGCACGTAGGTGGAGGTGAGGTAGACGGGCGTCATGATCGCGCCCGTCGTCGGGTCGGGCGCCTGCCCGGCGTGGATCGCGCGCGTGTCGAAGCGTTGTTCCGTCATCGGGCTCCCGCGTGGATCAGGTCGAACTTCGTGAGGACGACCAGCTCGCCCCTCCCCTTGTCCACGATCACCGCTTTCACGCCGCGCGAGAGCATCGACGCGATCTCCTCCGCCGGCGTGTCCGCGGGCAGGACGGGAAGCGGCGGCCCCATCACCTCCTCGACGCGCAGCGTCGCGAGGTCGTCGCGGCGGAAGAGGAGGTCGATCGCCTGGTTCTCGCTGATGCAGCCGACGAGCCTGCCGTCGCGCTTGACCGGGAGCTGGGAGAGGTCGCGCTGGCGCATCAGCTCGATCGCGTCGCGGACGGTCGCGCCCGCGGGGACGCTCACGAGCGATTCCGTCTCGCGCGCCCGCTGGCCGAGAATCCCCGCCGCCGTCAGCGTCGTCGCCTCCTCGAGGAACTGGTTGTCGCGCATCCAGTCGTCGTTCCACTGCTTCGAGAGGTAGCGCTCGCCCGTGTCGCACACGAACGTCAGGACGACCGCCTCCGGCGGCAGGTGGCGCGCTACGGAGAGCGCCGCGACGACGTTCACGCCCGTCGAGCCGCCCGCGAAGATCCCCTCCTCGCGCGCGAGTCGCCGCGCCATCTGGAAGGCCGCGCGGTCGCTGACCGTGATGCAGTCGTCGAGGAGCGTCGGGTCGCACGTCCCCGGCACGTAGTCGTGGCCGATCCCCTCGATCTTGTAGACATGGGTTTCCGAGGGCTTCCCATGCTTCACGATCGAGGTGTAGATCGAACCCTCGGGGTCCGCGCCGACGATCCGGAGCCCCTTGATCTTCTCCTTCAGGTACTTCCCTGCGCCCGAGAGCGTGCCGCCCGTGCCCATCGACACGACGAACACGTCGAGCTTCCCGTCGAGCTGGCGGAGGATCTCCGGGCCGGTGTTCCGGTAGTGCGCCTCGGGGTTGTCGGGATTGTTGAACTGGTCGATGTAGAGCGCGTTCGGCGTCTCGCGCGCGATGCGCTTCGCGGTCTGCACGTAGTGACGCGGGTCGTCGTACGGGACCGCCGTCGGCGTCACGACGACCTTCGCGCCGAGGCCGCGCAGGAGGTTGATCTTCTCCTGGCTCATCTTGTCGGGCATCGTGCAGATGAGCCCGTACCCCTTGACCGCGCACGCGACCGCGAGGCCCACGCCCGTGTTCCCCGACGTGGACTCGACGACCGTGCCCCCGGGCCTGAGCCTCCCCGCCTTCTCCGCCTTCTCGATCATGTACCGGCCGATGCGGTCCTTGAGCGAGCCGCCGGGGTTCATGTTCTCGAGCTTCACGTAGACCCGGCACGCGATGCCTTCCGTG
>DATDQL010000184.1:0-3023 GCA_035292305.1 Thermoplasmatota archaeon | reverse complement strand
ACTCGCCGCGGCCTCATCGACCCTCTCCGGAGATGATGGTGACCTGGTGCCTTGGTGTTGACCTTCGGCGCGGGGGAAGTGAACGCAAGCCTAAGGCCGCGCCGCCCGCGCCGCGAAACTCGCCGCGGCCTCATCGACCTTATCCGGAGATGATGGTGACCTGGTGCCTTGGCGTTGACCTTCGGCGCGCCGTGCCGATCACGCAAGCCTTCCGCCGCGCGGCCCGCCCTGCGAACTCGCCGCGGCCTCATCGACCCTCTCCGGAGATGATGGTGACCTGGTGCCTTGGTGTTGACCTTCGGCGCGGGGGAAGTGAACGCAAGCCTAAGGCCGCGCCGCCCGCGCCGCGAACCGCACGATCCGCTCGAACGCTTCCCCGAGCGTCGCCTCGTCCGGCAACACCACGGCGCGGAAGTGCCCCGTCCCGCTCCTCCCGAACCCGGAGCCGTGCACGGTCAGCACCTTCTCTTCCTGCAGCAGGTCGAGCACCCACTGCTTGTCCGTGCGCCCGCCGAGGTCCTTCACCTTGACGAACGCGTAGAACGCCCCGCCCGGCGCGACGAGCTCGAGGTGCGGACTCTCCTTCACGCGGTCGGCCACCAGCCGCGCGCGACGGGCGAGCTTCTCGCGGAGCGGCGCGAAGTGCGGCGCGCCGGGGCGGAGCACCTCGGCGAGCGCGAGCTGCTGCGGCGTGGGCGCGCTGAGGCGGAGGCGCATCTGCTTCAGGACGGCCTCCTTGACCTCGGCCAGTTCGCCGGTCGGGTCGCGGAAGGCCATGTACCCCATGCGCCACCCGGGGACGAGCCACGCCTTCGAGAAGCCGTTCACGACGACGAGCGGGTGCGGCGTGGCCTCCGCGGCGCTCGGCGAGCGCTCGCGGAACCAGAGCTCGCCGTAGATCTCGTCGGAGATGAGGAGGAGGCCGCGCTCGTGCGCGAGCTCGGCGACGGCGCGCAGCCGGTCGCGCGGGACGACCGCCCCGGTCGGATTGTTCGGGGTGATCACGACGAGGGCTTTCGTCCGGGGCGTCACGAGGCGGCGGAGGCGCTCGACGTCGGGCGCCCAGCCGTCCTCGGGGCGCGTCTCGTACTCGACAGGGACGCCGCCGTAGATCTTCGGGACGCTGACGTAGGGCGGGTACGTCGGGCCCGGGATGAGGATCTCGTCCCCGGGCTCGAGGACGGCCGCGCAGAGCATGGAGATCGCCTCCGAGACGCCGGCTGTGACGAGTACGTCGTCGGCGGCCACGTGCACGCCGCGCGACGATTCGTAGCGCGCGACGGCCTCGCGCAGCGGCGTCTCGCCCTCGGACTCGCCGTACCACGCGTGTCCCGCGTGTCGCCGGAACGCCTCCTGCAACTCCGCAGGGGGTGCGAAGTCGAACCGGCACGGGTCGCCGATGTTGAGACGCAGGACCTTGTGGCCTTCGCGCTCGAGGGCGCGGGCGGGGCCGAGCACGTCCCGGATCGCGTACTCGACGTCGCGGAGGCGGCCTGCCGCGCGGACGACCACGCGGCCCGGAAGGGTGAGGACGTCTTGAACGTGCGCGTGCCGTACGAGACAAACCGGGGGTAGCTCCCCGGCACGTGTCCCGTCGCGGCGCCGGCTTGGGTCATGGGTGGTCGAAGCTCGTCGAATGCTGAGCCGCAAACGTCATGACCCTTGGCACGAGTAGGTCGATGTGGGGTGATGGCGACCGTGAAGAAAGGCAAGAAGATGCCCGCGATCGAGATCGAGGGCTCCTCGACGGCGCGATACGAGCTACGGGACGGCAAGATCGTCCGCGTGGACGAAGAGGTGCCGAGCCCTGGGCAGGCGCCTGGCGCGGAGTTCGCGGACAGGGTCCGATAGGTCCTTCTCTATTATCCTGCATCCGGGGGCGTGCCCGTCCCCCGGGTCCATGCTTCGGCTTTCATCCATCCTTCTGCCACGCTCGTCGGTGACGTGGAGATCGGCGCCGAGTCGTCCGTCTGGTTGAACGCGTCGCTGCGCGGCGACATGGGACGCATCGTCGTGGGCGCCGGCTCGTCCGTGCAGGACGGCTGCGCGCTCCACAACGATCCGGGCGAGGAGACGCGCGTCGGGGACGGCGTCTCCATCGGGCACGGCGCCGTCGTGCACGGGTCCACAGTCGAGGACGACGTCGTCGTCGGGATGAACGCCGTCGTGCTCGGTGGCGCCATCGTCGGCGCGGGGAGCCTCGTCGGCGCAGGCGCCGTCGTCCCCGGAGGCGCGCGCATCCCGCCGGACAGCCTCGTCCTCGGCGTCCCCGGCAAGGTCGTCAAGCAGGACCCGCGCATCCGTGAGGGAAACCGCGCGAACGCGGACCGTTACCGCGCGCTTGTCAAGCGTTACGTCGCGGGAGAGTTCCCGACCTGGGGCACGACCGAGCGCACGGGCCGTGCGACGAAGTCGCCGGAGGCGACGGAGTCGCACGAGCGAAGCGGGCCCGGAGCACGGTCTGTCCGAGCGACGGAGGAGCGAGGACGATGACGCTCCCGACCGACATCGTGCGCCTCGCGCTCGGCACGGCCGTCCTCGCGTTCGCGTCGTGGACGGACTGGCGCTGGCGCCGAGCGCCGAACGTCCTTTGGCTCGTCGTGGCCGGCGCGGGCGCCTTCCTCCTCGCGGTCGACCTCGCCGTGACGCCCAAGGCCGTCGTCGGCCGCTGGCCGTACCTCGTGTCGGTGCCGGGTTTCGCGGCGTTCATCTGGGTCGCGTGGCGCTTGCGCCTCATCGCAGGAGGGGCGGACGCGAAGGCGCTCATGTCGCTCGCGGTCCTGGTTCCGTTCCCGGTGGACCTCGGCGGCCTCCCGTTCGCGCCGAGCGCGATGCCGGGCTCGTTCGCGATCCTCGGCAACAGCATGATCGCGTTCCTGCTCGTGCCGTTCGGGCTCGCGCTCTGGAACCTCGCGCACGGCGAGGCGCGGTTCCCGCACCTGCTCCTCGCGCGCAGCATCCCGCTCGCCGCGATGGGGAGCGGCCACGCGTGGCCGATGGAGCGCGTGGTCGAGGGGCGCGTG
>DATDQL010000183.1:0-7604 GCA_035292305.1 Thermoplasmatota archaeon | reverse complement strand
TGGATGCCGCTGGTCGACGCCGGAGATTCCTCCGCGAACCCCGTGCAGAGGAGATCGAGGCCGTAGACCCTCCCCGCCTCGGCATCCACGACTGCGGTCTGCACCACGACGCGCGCCGGACAGCCGTCCTCTTCGAAGCGCAGCCGCCAGCCGACGCGGTATCGAGTGCCGACGGTCTCGACCGGGAACGCATCTGCAGAGATGCGCGACCCGTCGTCGAACCACGATCGGAAAACCGCAACGACCTCGGCTGCGGACTGGTACTCGCGCAGCCCGCCGGGCAGCAGCGCCCGCATGTCCGCATCGCGGGCGAGCACGCCGTCGAGGGCCGCGAAATCCCTTGCGCACACCGCATCGCGGAAGACCTCCGCGGACCGTTTCCCGCTCACGAGCGGCCATAGGCGACCCTTGGGCATCTGACTGCCGTGAGCTGCCCTGACGGAATCGGACAGCCATCACGTGGACAGGCGCGGAACGACCCGCGCGGCGATCGCGGCATCGAGCCAACGACTCTCATCGAGGAAGGCGCGGAAGAGGTTCGCCTCCGCGCGGACGACGCCCGGTACCGCCGCGGCCTCGCGTCGGACGGCCTCGACCTCCGCGGACGTGCGAGCGAACAGAAGCATGTCGAACCCGGCGGTCGACTCCGGCGCCGGCTCGAACGCGTACACATGCCGGTCGTCGAACGTGCGGATGAGCGTCCGGATCGCTTCCCGCTTCCCGAGGGGCGCAAGGTCGCAGATGAGGTCGAAGAGAAAGAGGCCTGAAGCCTTGCCCGGATCCACGAGCGGCGTGACGAAGAAGCTTCCCTCGCTCGCCATGCGGTCGAAGTGCCTGCGGACGGTCCGGAGCGCGACGCCGAGCTCGTCGGCGACCTCCGCGAGGGGCCGGTTCGCGCGCCATCGCAGCGCTTGGAGGATGCGCCAGTCCAAGGTCGAGAGTTCGCGGCTGACGGGAGGCATCGCGCGCTCGTAGTAACGAACGCCTTCCATGTCCCCCGTGGCCTCGGCCAAGGTCCGGATCTTCGCAAGCCGATCCGCGTCGCCGCGGTGGGCGAAATCCACGCAAAGCGACGGGCCGATGAAATCGTGGACTTCGAGGATCCCGTCCAAGGCCGCAGCCGCACGGACAGCCGCGTCCTTGCGCGAGGGATCGGCCCGGAACTTGTGCGCGTACGCCGCAAGACCGAGGTGCCTGAAGTTCGGGACGATCTGGTAGGCCGCGATGACGCCATCGGCCTCCATTCGAGCGATGCGCTCCTTCACCGTGTTCACGGAAAGGCCGAGTTCCCGCGCGATGTGCGGAGGCTTCAGCACCTCGGGATCCTTCGGCCGGCGATCGTAGGGACGCACGCCCATCACGCGGAGGATTCGCACGTCGAGGGCGTCCATCGCGCGTGGACGCCGAGGCGCAGACAAGAGGGTTTCGCTTCGACGCTGAGGAAAAGAGCCACGTTGGATGACGATCGGGGAAAGCTTCGCCAGGCGACCGGGCGCGAACGACGACCCCGATGGCCCCCGAATGGGTCCACTCGGGTTCGAGCCGAGGTCCGGGAAAGACGACTCCGCGTTCCGCGGCACGACCACGGTGGGTGGTCGCTTGCAGAGGAACACGCCGAGCGCTCACGTACCGTTGCCGCGCGGACCGTAACCTACATATGTGTGGCATCACTCCTTAGTGTCATGCTGATGGAGATGCCGGCGTCCGTCGAGAAGAACGGCCCGACGATGGCCCAGATCGTCGAGATCGGGCGCATCCTCGAGAACGCCGCCGAGGAGCCCCCGTTGAGCCTCGCCGAGATCGGGCGCCGCATGTCCGCCAAGCGCGTCCGTCACTCGACGGTCCGTGCGTGCGTCGATTTCCTCGCACGGGTCGGCGTCATCACGACGGGATCGAAAGGCGCGCAGTGGACGTTCGCATCGGACGCGCGATTCTGGAAGGCCGCCTCGGCCGGTCGCTCGCTCCTCTGAGGCCAACGTGCCGACCGACGTCCGCCTCGAAGGACCGGCCATGAAGCTGTTCGAGAAGGCACCTTCGCCGATCTCGGCCGAGACGCGAAGGACCGCGAAGGCGCTCGCGGTGAATCCACAGGCCGGAGAATGCGTCCCGCTCAAGGACGTCCTCAACAAGGCGACGCGCAAGACGTGGACCGCCCGCGTCGGGAAGATCACGAACCTGTACAAGGTCGAACTCCGCGACGGGTGGCGCATGCTGTACACCGTCGGGAGCCGTGGACCGGAGCGCATCGTGCTCGTGCTGGAACTCGTGGATCACAAGCAGTACGAGCGGCTCATGGGCCACTCGTGACACGAGAGGCCGACGCTTTCTCGCGGACCTGTCGGAACTCGCGTGTCTCAAGCGTCAGGAATGCCTCGTCCGTATCGTCGCCACGGTCCTCCTCCTACCGCATGCGACGGTACCTGTGGCGCGTCGTCAGCGCCGCCGCCCGCGCTGCTTCTCCCTTTCGACGGCATCTTCGAGGAGGTCGTCGAGCCGGCTGAAGCTCTCCTCCCAGGCGCGGTGGAACTCGGAGATGTACGCGACGGCCTCCCTGAGCGGCTTTCGGCGCAAGCTGGCGTAGCGCCTCTGCGCTTCGTTGCGGCGCTCGACGAGCCCGGCCTCCTCGAGGACCTTGAGGTGCTTCGAGACGGCGGGCTGCGAGATCGGCAGCGGATCGGCGAGCTCTTGCACCGTCGCCTCCCCGCGCTGGAGGCGCTCGAGGATGCGACGGCGCGTGGGGTCGGCGAGCGCGTGGAAGGTGAGCGTGAGCCGGTCGCTCATCGCAGCTCCGTGAGGAGCGAGTCGAGCTGCGTGTAGGTCATCTCCATGCCCTCGGTCATGCCGCTTGCAAGCATGGCGTCGCGCACCTCCTTGGTCGCCGCCTTGATCCGGATGGTGACCGTCGTGCGGCCGCTCGACTCCTCGAATGTCATCGTCCTGACCTCGGGCGTCGGGTCGGGGTCCATGCTCTCCATCACGAGGCGGCGCGGCTTGTCGACCTCATGGATGAGGCCCGCCGTGGTGAACTCGAGCCCTTCTCCCGCGAAGGTCCACCGGAACTTACCGTTGGGGCGCACGTCCATCTCGCACACCGTCATCGTGGAGCCGGCGGGGCCACTCCACTTGCGGAGGAGCGTCGGGTCCGTGAACGCTCGCCAGACGAGCTCGCGCGGCGCAGCGAAGGAGCGCACGATCTCGAACTCGGTGTCGGAGGGGAGCGTCAGTGTCGAGCCGGGGATGGCGGCGTGCGTGGGGGCCATGGAGCCACATAACCTGATGGCTACATAATCATTTGGTTTTGGAAGCTTCCAGCCCTGGTTCTAACGCGGGATCCCGACGCCGAGCCATGGTAACCCCAGCGGATGCCCCGAAGCCCCGCCGCGAGACTGCTCACGACGAATGTTCCGGGCACTTGCCGGTGCACGTCCACATCGACTCGCACGGATCGGTCCACCCGGATTCGAACCGGGTTCCGAAGAAGATGGCTCCACGTTCTTGCGGTGCGACCACATCAGGTGGTCGCGTCCGTGGCCGCATGCATTGGCAGCCCGAAAGTGTTGCGCCAGGACGTTTCCGCTCTTGAGCCACCCATGGACCGCCCATGGCCTCGGTCAGGGGTGGCCTCAGGCTTCCTTGTCTCAAGCATGACATGGATGCTAGTTGGGAGAAGCGAGTTGCATGTCCGACCGGATGGGGGGTCGGTGCTCTTCGCATGGCCATGCACGCAGGAAAGGTAGACCAGCTCGCTCAGGACAACCTCCGCCGCATGCACACGCTCGACGACGCGTGGAACGCGCAGGAATGGGACGCCGTCGCCGAGTTCCACACCGACGACGTCGCCGTCTTCTGGCCCGGCGGCAACCCGCCGACGAAGGGCGGTCACAACCACATCGAGGAAGCGAAGGCATACGCGAAGACGTTCCCCGACAACCGCGTGGAGAACAACCCGTACAAGGTCGAGTTCGCGCAGGGCGAGTGGACGTGCACCGTCGCCCGCCACACGGGGACGTTCAAGGGCCCGATGAAGACCCCGCAGGGCGTGATCCAGCCCACGGGGAAGAAGTTCGACGTCGAGTTCTGCACCGTGGCCCACTGGAAGGACGGCAAGATCGTCGAAGAGAAGCTCTTCTACGACCTCGTGGGGGTCATGAAGCAGCTCGGCATCAAGTGACGCGGCTTCGTCCGCGACGGCGGAGACGCCGCTGGGGGAACCCTACACGGGTTGACCGAGCGACCGAAGGGAGAGAGGCCGCGACGAGCCTGGAGGCGCGTCGACGGCCCAGACCCCCTCCGAATGAGTCCGCCCGGATCTGAACCGAGGTCGAGAGGTCCGCAAAGCACGGCGCCCCGTGCACGTGCACATGGGGGCCTGCGGCCCCCAGAAAACATGGGTCCACCCGGATTTGAGCCGGATTCCGAAGAGGATGGCTCCACGTTCTCGCGGTGCGACGACGTGAGGTGGTCGCGGGCGTACCATCGCGGTCTTCCTACATGGGGCATCTATCCCATTCCCCCAAGCATCATGAAATGCCGACGAGAGGTGCACGCGGGGTCAATGCACGCGCTAGACGTTCCACCGCCGCATGAAAACGGAACCCTCCGCTGGGCGCTCGGTCTCGGAAGGCAACGTGGACGCGTTCCTCGCCGAGGTCATCCCGATGCTCGAACGCATGGACAGGGAACTCCACGACGGGAACGCAGGGCCGCGCCACGAGCACTGGTCGCACCGGGACCCGGTCACCCTGTTTGGTGCGGTCATGACGAAGCGGGGCTGGAAGGAGATCGGCCCGGCGTTCGACGCCCTCGCTACCCGGTTCTCGGACTGCGCCTCGTTCCAGTACGAGGTCGTTGCGGCGAGCGTCAGTGGGGACCTCGGCTACATCGCAGGGCTCGAGCACACGACGGCCTCCGTCGGGGGCGGGCCGGTCGAGACGTACCATCTGCGCGTGACGACCATCCTTCGGCGTGAGAACGGCGCGTGGAAGGTCGTGCACCGCCACGGAGACACCCCGCCTGAAACCCCCGAGACGCGCGATTCGCTCGATCGCCTCACACCCGCCGAGTCTCGCTAAGATGCCCAATGGGTCCGCCCGGATTTGAACCGAGGTCGAGAGGTCCCAAACCTCCAAGGATACCAAGCTACCCCACGGACCCGCAGCCGCGCGTACGCATGCCGTCCACAGAAGGGAACCGGGTCGAGTGCGATGGGGCGGCGACGAGCCCGGGGCTCGCGGAAGGCATCGCGCCGAGACGAGAAGGTGAGCGCGGCGGCGCCCCGCGCCGCGTGTGAGAAAATGCAGGCGCGCCGACGCGCGGCGCGCCCGTTCGGTTGCGGGGGGATGCTGGATGAGGGTCACTCGATCATGGTGCCGCTTGCGCGCGCCATCGCGACCTCTTCGTCCTTGAGGCGCGCGATCTCGAAGTAGTGCGCGAGCGCTTCCTCGACCGCCTCGCTCATGTTCTTCCCGCGCAGCAGCTTGAGCGCGTGGAGCTTGAGGTGGTAGTCGACGGCGATCTTCACGCGGAGTTCTTTGGCTTCCACGGTCGGTTTCTTGGCGTTCAAGAGCACGGGGGACTCACCTGGACTCGGGCGGCTTGCCGGCAGGTCTCGGCCTTATAGGCTGCCGGCGTGGCGTTGTGTCGGATGCGCGCGCGTGCGGCTCGCCGGCGGGGCGAGGCCGCGCCGCTTCGCGCGTCCGCCATTCCGCTTCTGCCGTCGAGGGGTCTTAGGCGTTCGCCGCAAGGGTCATGGCCCGCGTGCAGTCCGCCGCAGCGGTGGGGGGACAGGGTGCGGCGTGGAGGCGTGGCAGCGCAGCGCCATACCGGAAGGTTCATGTCGCAGACGCAGTAGGGGGGGCCGGCATCCGCGGGATCCTGCGACGGGTAGGGTCGCCGTCGTGCGCTTGCGCGCGCGCACCACCCGTCTTCGCCGGCGAGGCTCGCCGGGCAGGGCGACAGGTTCCGTCGCCCGGAAAAGTACCATCATGACCAGTTTCGAAGCACTCGGACTCAGCCAGCACAGCCTCCGCGCCGTCGCGCGGAAGGGCTTCACGACGCCGACGCCGATCCAGGCCGCGGCCATCCCCCTCCTCACGCAAGGCCTGGACGTCGTCGGCCAGGCGCAGACGGGGACGGGCAAGACGCTCGCGTTCGGCCTTCCACTCGTCGAGCGCGCGATGGCGTCGAACCGCCGCGGCATCTCGGCGCTCGTCCTCGCGCCGACGCGCGAGCTCGCGCGCCAGATCGAGATCGAGCTCAGTTCGCTCGGCGAGGGCACGCGGTTCCGCGCCATCGCCGTGTACGGAGGCGTCGGTTTCGGCGCGCAGCTCTCCGCGCTGCGGCGCGGCGACGTCACCTGCCTCGTCGCGTGCCCGGGCCGCCTGCTCGACCTCCTGCAGCGGCGCGAGGTCGACCTGCGCGGCCTCGAGGTCGTCGTCCTCGACGAGGCCGACCGCATGCTCGACATGGGTTTCCTGCCGGACGTCGAGCGCGTGTTCCGCCACATCCCGCGCGAGCGCCAGACGCTGCTCTTCAGCGCGACCATGCCTCCCGAAGTGCGCCGCCTCGCGGAGCGCTTCCTGGACCACCCGGAGACCGTGCGCGTCGGCGAGGACCGCCTCACGACGGACCTCACGGAGCAGTTCCGCGTCGACACGCCGCAGGACAAGCTCCCGCACCTTCTCGGCATCCTGGCGCAGGAGAAGCCGGGACGCACCGTCGTGTTCACGCGCACGAAGCACGGCGCGAAGCGTCTCGGCCGCAAGCTCGAGGCCGCGGGGCACGTCGCGGACGCGCTGCACGGCAACCTCGGCCAAGGCGCGCGCGAGCGAGTCATGGACTCGTTCAAGACCGGCAAGCTCCCGATCCTCGTCGCGACCGACATCGCGGCCCGCGGCATCGACGTCGCCGACATCGACGTGGTCGTGAACTACGACGTCCCGAACGTCGCCGAGACGTACGTGCACCGCATCGGCCGCACGGGCCGGGCCGGGCGAACGGGGCGCTCCTTCCTGATGGTCGGCCCGGGCGAGGAGCGCGACGCGCGCGACGTGGAGCGCCTCCCGGGCGTGCGCCTCGCGCGTTACGACGTGACCCCTGTCGCGCCGCCGCAGGTGTTCGAGCACGCGCGGCCCCACAACGGCGGCACGGCGGGTTTCCGTCCCGCGCGCGACGACAGCCGCGTCCCGCTCCCTCGTGACCAGGGTCGCGGGCGGCCCCAAGGTCGACCGTCGTTCCAAGGCGCCGGCGATCGGCGCGACGCCCGCCCGCACGAGTCGCGCCCTCGTCACGCCGGAGGACGCGGACCGCCGCGGCGCGGCTGGCGCTGAAGAAAAGGAGCGCCCTGGCCGGAATTCGAATCCGGGTCGGAAGCTCGACAGGCTTCCATGATAGGCCGCTACACCACCAGGGCAAATCGCTCGCCCCGAGGGGGCGGCGAAGCCTCGGAAAGGGAGTCCTCTATTTCAACCCTCGCTCGGCGGCCCGCGGCTCGGTCCGCGCCACGCGGGGCGGTCGCCGCGCGGAGGTCCGCGTCGCGCGTCGCGCGCGTCGCGAGGCGCGCCGCCGCGCACGTTCGGCGACGGTCGATGCGTCGGGCGATCCGC
>DATDQL010000182.1:0-2345 GCA_035292305.1 Thermoplasmatota archaeon | reverse complement strand
AGCGCGGTCGCGCCCCCGGGCGCGATCGCGCATCCTAGGGCGGTCAAGCCGTTGACCGCCACGCAGGTGAAGGTCAACATCTCCATGCCGGAGGCCATCGACCGCGCCGTCGCGACCGACCCCGACGGCGTGGGCCTGCTGCGCATCGAGCACATCGTGCTCGGCCTCGGCAAGCACCCGCTGAGCTACATCCGCGGCGGCAAGGAGGCCGAGTACGTCGACCACCTCGCGCGGGAGATGCGCAAGATCGTGGAGCCCATGTTCCCGCGGCAGGTGTGGATCCGCACGCTCGACGCGCCGACGGACGAGTTCCGCCAGATGGAAGGCGGCGAAGGGGAGCCGAACGAGCACAACCCGATGCTCGGGTGGCGCGGCATCCGCCGCTCGCTCGACCAGCCGGACCTCGTGAAGGCCGAGTTCAAGGCCATCCGGAAGCTCCTCGACACCGGCTTCACGAACGTGGGCGTCATGCTCCCGCTCGTCCAGCACCCGAGCGAGATCCGCGCCGCGAAGCGCCTGATGGAGGAATGCGGCCTGCGGCCGCACGAGGACGTCGAGTTCGGCATCATGATCGAGATCCCCGCCGCCGCGCTCATCATCGAGGACCTCCTCGACGAGGGCCTCGACTTCGTCAGCTTCGGCACGAACGACCTCACGCAGTACACGCTCGCGGTGGACCGGAACAACGAGAACGTGGCGAAGCTCTACTCCGAGTTCCACCCCGCGGTCGCGCGCCTCATCGAGATGTCCATCAAGGCGGCGAAGGCGCGCGGCGTCCAGACGAGCATCTGCGGGCAGGCTGGCTCGAACCCGAAGTTCGTGACCAAGCTCGTCGGCTGGGGCATCACGTCCGTGTCCGCGAACATCGACGCCGTCGCGCGCGTGCGCGAGACCGTCGCCCGTGTGGAGCAGGCGATCCTGCTCGAGAAGGCGCGCAGCGGGTGAACGAACGCATCGGAAAGCCTGAAGAGGCATGAGGCCGCCTCCGGCCCGATGCGCGCGCTCGTCGCCCTCGTCCTGCTCGCGGCTTTCTCGGTTCCGCCGTCCGTCGGTGGGGCGTCGCCCACGATCATCGACGTCTCCCCGACGAAGGGCCCTACCGGCGCGGAGGTCGTCGTGAACGGGACGGACCTCGATTCCGTCACCTCGGTCGCGCTCGGCGGCGCGCCCGCGGCGTTCACCGTCGACGACGCCACGACGCTGCGGTTCACGGTGCCGGCCCTCTGGGCCGGCCCTTCCGGGTACACGTTGCGGGTCGGCAGCGCCGAGGGGAACGCGACGTGGTGCTGTTTCCGCGTTACGAACGTCTCGTCGCCGTATCCCATCATCTCGTCGTTCGAGCCGCGGACCGCGACGCCCGGCGAGAACGTGACCGTCTACGGGAACGGTTTCGTGAACGCGACGAACCTGAGCCTCGAAGACCGCGACCTGCCCTTCTCCCTCATCGCGGACGACGAGATCCGGTTCCGCGTGCCGATCGACCAGGGGGTCGGGTACCACGGGATCCACGTCCGCGGGTCCGCCGGCAACGACTCCGTGTGCTGCCTTGAGGTCGGGCCGCCTCCGCGCATCGACTCGCTCGATCCCGAATCGGCCCGTTGGGGAGACGTCGTGCTGCTCCGCGGTGCTTCGCTCGACAAGACCACCATGGTCCGCGTAGGCGGGACGGACGCCGAGATCCTGTGGAAGAGCACGACCGCCGTAGGGATCCGCGCGCCGGTCATGCCGAACGGCACGTACGCCGTCTACGCTGAGTCGCCGCGCGGAGCCGCGTCGGCGTGCTGCCTGACGGTGAGCCCGAATGCGACCTCGGACGTCGCCGTGGATGTGGACGCGTTCGCAGGGACGCTCGATGGGACCGCCGTGGCGCACGTGAAGAACCTCGGCGAGGGGCGCGTGCGCTGGGTGTCGCTGCACGTCGAGGCGCGCGCATCGACCGCGGGCGTCGAGACCCGCGAGCCCCTCGGCGACGCGTGGATCGAGGATCTCGCGCCCGGTGCCTCGTTCACCGTGGTGCTGCGCTGGGACACGACCGGGAACGTCGGCGAGCAGCATGTGCACGCGATCATCCATGCCTCCGAGGACGACGATCCCAGGAACGACGTCGATGTGGACGTCGTGACGTTGCCCGCGGGGTCGCCCCCGGCCGGGTTCGGCGTAGCGCGCTGAGCGTCGGCCTTGAGCCGTGCCGACGGACGGCCGGTGACGCCCGTGGTCGGTCGATTCCGTACGTACCGGTGCGTACTGTCGCGGCGGCCCGTTCGTGCCCCGGGACGACCCATGCGTCTCCATGGACCGGCGCGCGTTCGTCCGCGGAAGCGTCGCCGCGGCCGCCGCTGCGGCGG
>DATDQL010000181.1:0-2186 GCA_035292305.1 Thermoplasmatota archaeon | reverse complement strand
CTGACCCGCCGGGAAATCGGGTTCGCGGTTTCCGAGGCCGGCCGGGCCGGCCGAGGCTCACCGTGCGGCCCGCGGCCGCACGGTGTGGGCCACCCCCTTCACATTCCATTCTTGCCTCCGCGCTTCCGGCGCGCGCGTGTTCAAGCTGCGCGCGTTCATCCCCTCGGGCATGCGTCTCCTCGCCGAGGGCGACCTCGCGCCTTCGTTCACGCTTCCTGCGGACTCGGGCCGGCGCGTCTCGCTCGAGGCCCTCCGCGGCCGCAAGGTCGTGGTGTGGTTCTACGCGGAAGCGGGCACGCCTGCGTGCGCGCTTCAGGGGAAGGATTTCCGCGACGCCTCACGGGACTTCGAGTCTTCCGGCGTGCTCGTCGTGGGCATCTCGCCGGATCCGGTCGAGGCCCTTCGTGCGTTCCGCAGAGAGAGCCGGATCCCGTTCCCACTCCTTAGCGACCCGGACCACGCCGTCGCGACCGCGTACGGCGCCTGGGGGAAGAAGTCGCTGTACGGTCGCAACGTGGTCGGCACGATCCGGTCGACGTTCCTCGTCGGACCGGACGGTCGTATCCTCCGGGCGTTCCGCAACGTGCGCGCGAAGGGCCACTGCGCGCGCGTGCTCGCGGAGCTGCCCCGCGCCGGGGAGCCTCCGCCGCAGAGAGCATTGAAGCGAGGGGGAGGACCTGCTCCCAAGCCCCGGTCGAACGGCCGCGGGCGGGCGCGATGAGGAGAAGAGGGTCACCGAGGCTCTCCGGAGCCGTTGACGTCCTGAACATCGGCCGAGCGCCCAACCTTTAATCCCGCACCGTGTTGCCGGAGCGTGCCGCCGCCGCCGAACCGGGTCTTCGTGATCGGCCTGCTCCTCCTCCTCGGCCTGGCGTCGGTGCTCATCCTCCTGCCCTTCGCGAGCTTCGTCCTCACAGGGCTGCTCGCGGTGTACTTCCTCACGCCGCTCTACAACCGCGTCATCGCCAAGTGGGGATGGCCACGCCTCACTGCGGCGGTGTTCCTCGTCCTCCTCTTCGTGTTCATCATCGCGCCGTTCGTGTACGTCGGCTGGGTCCTCGTGCGCGAGGCGACCCAGCTCGTCGCGGAGACCTCGCCGCAGCAGATCCAGGACGGGATCCAGTCGCTCGCGGACCGCATCTCGCTCTCCTTCGGAGTGACCGTCCCCGAGAGCGTGCGGACGTTCGACGCCGGCAGCATCGTAGGGCCCATCCAGCGCTGGGTCGCGACGCACGTCACGAACGTCCTCGTCTTCGCCGCGCGCGTGTTCATCGGCATCATCGTGATGGCGTTCGTCGTCTACTACGGGCTCCTGGAAGGCCCCAAGCTTGTCGCGTACGTGCGCAGCGTGATGCCGCTCACGGAGGCGCACGTGTCGCACCTCCTCGCGGAGATCCGGAAGGTCGTGGAGGCCGTGTTCCTCGGGCAGATCGTGGCCGCGTTGTCGCAAGCCGCGCTCGCTCTCGTCGGGTTCCTCATCTTCGGCTTGCCGCACCCGTTCTTCTGGGCGTTCGTGCTCGCGGTTTTCGCGGTCGTGCCGTTCCTCGGGAGCGCCGTCGTGTGGGGCCCTGCCGTCGCGTACCTCCTCCTCGCTGCGCCGGCGTGGAAGGGTGTGGGGCTCCTGCTGTGGTCGATTGTCCTCGTCGTGAACGTGGACAACGTCGTGAAGCCGTACGTGATCGGATCGAGGACCGCGCTTCACCCCGTGTTCGTGCTCGTCGGCATTCTCGGCGGACTCCTGTTCTTCGGACCGGTCGGCTTCGTCGTCGGCCCGCTGGTCCTCGCGATGTTCTTCGCCGTCCTCAACTTCTGGCGCGATGACTACCTGCCGCACTATCGGGTGTCGTGAGCCGCGGCATCGGCCTCGTCGAGCGCCGCGGCGACGAGGCGGTCCGCCTTGGGCACGCGCCCGCGTCGCGCCCAGTAGACAGGCAGCTCGAGCGGCCCGAGCCGCAGCGTGCCGCCCGCGGCGTTCGGATGGCCGCCGCCGCCGTAGTCCTGCGCGAGGCGATGGCACACGTCCACGCCCTTCCGCGACCTGAGGCTGAACGTGCCTTCGGGCTTGAGGAGGATCGCGATCTGCGCGCCGCCGTCCGTGTAGAGCGCGTGCAGGACGTCGTTCGTCGGCAGGTCGCCGTAGGCGATCGCGACGCGCGCTCCGTCGCGCTCGACGAGGCGGGCGCCTT
>DATDQL010000180.1:0-20533 GCA_035292305.1 Thermoplasmatota archaeon | reverse complement strand
CGCGATTTGAACGCGAGTCCGGGGATCCACAGTCCCCAAGGATGACCAGGCTACCCCATCCCGGCCAGCGTGAGCGCGGCGTCCGCTGGGGTACTTCGGGCGCCGAACGCCCTTGAAGTGGCGGGCTCACATAAACCTTTGCAGCGGCGCGGTCGACCGTTCTTCGACCCGCGGTGAGGATGCTCGCGGCAGTGCCATTGGGGGCCGAAGGTCCTCGCTTCGCGCGTCCAACGCGACGCGTTGGACCGTCGTGGCGCGTGCTCGAGCGAGGCTCGATCGCCCCCGTTCCGATGCCTCTTCCGCGGAAGGAGGGTAGCGACGGCGCAGGGATTCGACCGGGGCGGGTTCACCCGAAGAACTTCGCGATGACCTTCCGCTCCGCGGCCTGCAGGCGGTTGTGCACCGCGGCCTTGCTGATGCCGAAGATGTTGCTCAGGTCGTCGAGCGTCACGTCGCGCGGCGTGTTGTAGAAGCCGAGGGCGAGCGCCGTCTTGATCACTTCCAGCTGCTTCTGGGTCAGGTTCTCCGTGAACGCGCCATAGACCTGCTGTTCGGGGTCGTAGTCGTCGATGCGGACGAGCTTGAAGTCGCTCCATCGGCCGGCCTTGACGCCCTTCTCGTAGTCGCCGAGGAGGCTGGAGAGGTCCACCTTCCCCGTGACGACGAAGCGCGTGTGTAGATACCCGTCGCGGTAGAGGTTCGGCCCCATGACCGCGCTGTCGCCGAAGTACTCGAGCGCGAACGCGTGCGGGTTCGACGTGCGTCGCAGCGAGTCCATCGACGTCGACACGCGCGCGCTCACCTGGTCCTTCGCCTGGCGGACGATGTCGTGCTTGTCCCAGACCGTATCGAGCTGGCGGACGACCTCGGCCGCCTTCGGGCCGGGACCGATGATGGTCGCCAGGCCCTTGACCGACTGCGTGTCGGAATCCCACGAGGTCTGGTTGAAGATGGCCTTGACCTCAGGGGCCTTCGCCGTGGCTTGGCACCACGGGAATCCGTCGCTCCGGATCTTGTACACGATCTCGGTCAACGTCACTCGGTATCGCCGAACGTGTAAGTGTCCGGCACCATATATTAACGACGAAACGCGAGGTTTCCCCGGTGCCGGCCCACCCGCCCGCGGGCTCGCGCGTCGGGCCATGGAAGGGAGAACCGGGTCCCCGCCGTGGCCCGAGGGGGCGACCCATGCCGAGCCAGCGTTCGTAGGGCGCAGCTCGGAAGCTGCCTACATCGCAGCGTCGACGCGGACGAGCTTCGTCCCGTGCCAACCCGTGACGACCCGGAGCCAGCG
The DNA here is from genome assembly GCA_035292305.1 of Thermoplasmatota archaeon. Taxonomy (GTDB): domain Archaea; phylum Thermoplasmatota; class SW-10-69-26; order JACQPN01; family JAJPHT01; genus DATDQL01. Next base: position 19,239 of record DATDQL010000180.1, on the reverse strand, counting down.
CGGGAACGAGGCGTCGAGCGCGGGGTCGCCCGTGTCGAAGCGAAGCGCCGGCGTGTCGAAGAGCTTCGTCGGCGTCGCGACGACCCGCAAGTTCACGGCGCCGGCGCGGCGCACGACCGCGGCGGAGATCGGGAGGTTCCCGCGGCCGAGCACGAAGCCCTGCCCTCCGATGGGGCTCACGACGATGTCGAGCGGCGGGGCGACCGCGAGCAGGTCCTTCTCCGAGGCGTCGCGGACGACGAGCGCTCCGTCCCGCACGACGTCGATCCCGAGGAGCGTGCCGTCGACGCCGAGCGCGCGCTTGACGAGCATCATCGTCGAGCCCGCCCCGAGGACGTGCGCCACGCCCGGCTCAAGCCCTGCCGCAACGGCTTCGGCGAGCGTGTGCTGCTCGACGTCGTCGTCCGCGCCTGCGAGCTTCCCTGCGGCGACGGCCTTGTGCGCCGGGACGCGCACGACGCCCTTGAGCGCCACGCGCAGCTCGCCGCGGCGGAACGCGTCCTCGTCGACGTCGAGGACCTCGGCCGGGCGAGTCGAGTCGAACGTGCGCGCGACGACCGCCGCGCGCTCCGGCGTCTCCGCGAACACTGCGCTGTACATCTTGGAGCCGGCGGGCACGCCGAGGACCGGGAGTTCCGCGGCGCCGATGGCGTCCGCGACGTCCGCGGCGGTCCCGTCGCCTCCTACAAAACAGACGAGGTCGACGCCCGCGCCGAGGAACGATGCGACCGCGCGTCGCGTGTCCTCGGCGTCGGTCGGGTCGCCCGGCACGGACGTCACGATCGCGCTCAGGCCGGCTTCGGCAGCCTCGTCGTCGCCCATCGCGCCGCCGGCGACGTACAGCGTGACGTCGGCGTCCGCTTCGGCAAGCGCGCGCAGGAACCGCACGGCCCTCGACGGCGCCTCCGGGAGCGCGCCCCGGGCGAGCGCGGCTTCGACCGCGTGGTCGGTGCCTTTGAGGCCGACGCGGGCTCCGAGGCCGGCGATGGGGTTGACGACGAGGCCGAGGCGCACGTCCCGCCCATGGAGGGCGCGCTCTTGAAACCCGCGTTGCCGTGGCAGGGGAGCGCGGGTCTGTCGCCCCGCGTCAGAGCGCACCGTCAAGTTTCCCCCGCCCGAGGCGGGGGCCATGCCCCGCGAAGGCGCGAACCGCTACGAACCGAGGGTGCTTCGCGTGGGCGAGATCCGCGTGCGCGGCTCGTCCGTCGAGTTCCGCCCGGCGCCCGAAGACTCGCTCGAGGCCGAGCCTGGCGAGGTCGTCGATATGGAGATCGCGTTTGACTACGAAGAGGGCTCCCCGCACCGCGAGGAATGCCGCGTCGCGCTCAGGATGGAGCTCGACGGTCGCGACCTCGAGGCGTCGCAGGTCCGCATCACGGACCGGCCGCTCGTCCGCGACCGCGCGCGCGGCCGCTTCGTCCGCCCCGCGCGCCTCGCGTGGCGCGGCGACCACCCGGGCCGGTTCACGCTCGAGGTCACCTCCATCGAGCGGCCGTGGACCGGCATCGGCCCGCGCCGCTCGCGAACGTACCGGCAGGACGGGAAGTTCACCGTCCGCGTGCGCTGATCCTGCGGCCCCGGTCCGTGCTCCCTCATCGATCCTCGGCCCGTCCTTCCGTTCGCGGGCCTTGCCCGTCGCCCTCGACGCTCGGCGCGTCCCCTACTTCCTTCGGCCCTTCTTCCGTGATCCTCGGCCCTTCCGTCAGAGATCGTGCGGGTACAGCGTCCGCCGCCCGTTCTCCTCGGCGCGCTTCTTCGCGGTGTCGAGCATCGCGAGGAGCCGCTCCTCGATCGCCCGCGTGAAACGGTGGTTGAGCCGATAGCCGTCGAGCGCTTCCCGCACGCGCGTCTCGTTCACGAGCATCCGTGCATCCCCGAAGACCCGAGGCGCGGGACGGGCTCTTGAGGTTGGTGTTTTCGTCTGACCGTGCAAGGTCGCCGAGAAAACGCTTATCCCGCCGCCCGGGCTCGCGCGGCCATGCCTCCTCGGAGCCTCGTCGTCGCCCTCGCCCTCGTCGTCCCCGTCGCGGCCCTCGCAGGCTGCGCGGACGACGAGGCCCCCCTCGTCGCCGTGAAGGCGACCGCGACCGACGGCTTCCTCATGATGCCGCTCGACTACGGCGGCGACGGACGCGCCGTGACCGGCGACGCGCTCGTCGACGTCGACGCCGTCGCGAACACCGGCACGGTGCGCGTGACCGCCACCGCGGGCAACGATTCGTACGGGGTCACGTGGAGCGAGTTCCGGGCCGACCCCACGAAGCCCTTCCAGGACGGCGGCATCGCGACGCGCTTCCACGAGCACGGCGCCTCCGGGACCGGGGACACGTCGATCCCCGAGGTCAACCTCATCGCGGCAGGCTGGGGCCCGGCGCGCGTCACGAAGAACGGCGAGCCGCTTCCCGACCCCGTCACGGGGGGCGAGGCCTGGGCGGGGCACTTCATGATCACGGACACCGGAGCGTTCGCCGCCGACGGCTCCGTGAAGTCGACGACGGGCGGGATCTACGACCCTGCGAACGCCGCGGCTGGCGCCACGGAGCCGGGCGACCTGGAACTGCACGTCGTCCTGAAGAACAACCCTGGCGAGCCTCAGACCTTGACGCCGATCGAGGTCTCCGGCACCGCGCAGGGCCAGGTCATGCAGGACCTCACCGCCGCCGTGCCCGACGTCGGCGCGCTGAACGTCACCCTCTGGATCCGCCCGGCGACGCCGCCGGCCCCGCCGGTCGGCGTGCTCACGCTCGTGCTCAAGGACCCCGCGGGGAAGGAGCTCGGGACGCTCACGAACCAGGCCGGCATGCCGAACGAGGCGAGCTTCACCGTCACGCCGCCCATGGCGGGCGACTACACCGTGAGCGCCACGGGGCAGGGCGTCGCCCTGGCGTACGGGGCGACGTTCGCGATCACGCCGCCTGCGAGCGCGCAGCTGTACTTCGTGTTCGAGACCGTGACGATCGAGTGAGGGCGCTCGCGCTAGCGTTCGCTGCGGCCGATCGTCACGCCCGTCGCGAGGCCGAGCCCTGAGAACACGATCGCCTTCACGACCTCCAGGAGCGGAGCCGCCTCGCTTCCGTGTCCGAGGACGACCATGGCCACCCAAGCGCCGATCGTCGAGGCGAAAATGAACGAGACGAAACCCGAGGCTTTCGCGAACCTCGCGAGCCCCGCGTCGTCGGCCGCCCCGCGTGATGGGTCGGATTCCACGGCGCTCAGCTTCCAGGCTCGTTCGGCCGACCGAGCAAGAACTCGTCGTACGTCCTCAGCCGGCCGTGGCCTTCCGTGAGAAGGCGGTAGATCACGTAGCCGAACGGCGCCCCGCTCAGGATCCCGAGGACCTTCTGCTCGAAGGTCGGTCGGTTCGCTTCGCGGGTCAGCACACCCGGATGTTGGCCGCGACGAGCATCAACCTTTTCCGGAGGTCGCCGGCGTGCGTGCGTCTCCGGGCACGGGAACCTTCATCGGCAGGAAGCGTGTCCCCGCCCCGATGACGACCGCAGAGCCGCAGGGCAAGGACTTCCATGAAGCCCTTATGGCGATCCTGAAGCGCCGCGGCTTCCTCCAGCCCGCGTACGAGATCTACGGCGGCGTCGCCGGCTTCTACGACTACGGGCCGCTCGGCGCGGCGCTGAAGCGCAACCTGCAGGACCTGTGGCGCTCGTTCTACGTCGTCCAGGAAGGCATGGCGGAGATCGAGTGCCCGACCATCTCGCCCGAGCAGGTCTTCCGCGCGAGCGGGCACCTCGAGAAGTTCGCGGACACGGTGATTGAATGCACGGAGTGCGGCGCTGGGTCACGCGCTGACCACGTGTTGTCTTCCGAGTTCACAAGGATGTTTCGTGAGGCCTCAGTGGTTCTCGACAAGATGGGCGGTGACGACGCAGAGGCCGTAGAGGAAGATCTTCAGCTTGCCTATGCAAACGCCGCTGCGAGCATCGACCGAGATCCGAGCCCGGAAAACGTCCGGCGCATCCTCGACCCAGATTTTCGGAACGTCCCTGAATTAGCCTCTCCATTCGCGGAAATCCGGAGTCACGGCAAGGACAAGCGCGGTCGGGCCTTCTCGATCGAGGCGACGCCAATCGCAATCGAGATTACGACGCGCGATGGCGTGACGCGGATTGCTCCTCGATGTCCGGCCTGCTCAAAGCCGTTCGACATTCCAGCACTTCGTTCCGGAACGCGTGTCTCTGCCTTCAACCTCATGTTCAAGACCCAGGTCGGCCCCGGCTCGGGCAAGGCCGGCTACCTGCGGCCCGAGACGGCGCAGGGCATGTTCATGGACTTCCTGTGGCTGCACCGGTTCTTCCGCGAGAGCCTCCCGTTCGGTGCCGTGCAGCTCGGCCGCGCGTACCGCAACGAGATCAGCCCCCGGCAGGCACTGCTGCGTCTGCGCGAGTTCAGCCAGATGGAGGCCGAGGTCTTCTTCGACCCCGACGCGAAGGCGTGGCCGGGCCCGCTCGCGTGGCGCGGCGTGCGGCTGCGGCTCGTCCCCGGCGACGGGTCGGCCGCGATCGACAAGACCGCAGGCGAGGCCGTCGACGGGAAGATCGTCGCGAACGCGGCGCTCGGGTACTTCCTCGCGCTCACGGCCGAGTTCCTCGTCGCGGCCGGCCTGCGGCGCGACCTGCTGCGCTTCCGCCAGCACGGCCCGAAGGAGAAGGCGCACTACTCCTCGGACACGTGGGACGCGGAGTTCTGGTCGCCTCGGTTCGGCTGGGTCGAGATCGTCGGCATCGCGGACCGCACGGACTACGACCTCACCCAACACACGAAGGTCAGCGGCGTCGCGCTCCGCGCGAAACGCCGCCTCGCGGAGCCGCGCGAGGTGCCCTTCCGCGAGTACGTCCCCGACTTCAAGCAGTTCGGGCCGCGCTGGAAGGCGAAGGCGCAGGCCGTCGCGGACGCCGTGAAAGCGACGCCCGTGCAGGGCGACGGACGCGCGGCGCTCCTGGTCACGGTGGACGGGGAACGCGTCGAGGTCCCCGCCGCGCTGTTCACGGTCCGCGAGGGCACGCGGCGCGACGAGTTCGAGGAGTTCACGCCGCACGTCGTGGAGCCGTCCTACGGCGTAGACCGCATCTTCTACGCCGTCCTCGAGTCGGCCTGGCACGAGGGCGAGTGGGTGACGCTCCGCCTGCCCGCGCGGGTCGCGCCCGTGAAAGCCGGGGTCTTCCCGCTGATGGCGAAGGACGGCCTCGACGCGGCCGCGCAGAAGCTCGACCGCGAGCTGCGCGCCGTGGGGCTCGTCACGCTCTACGACGACTCGGGCAGCATCGGCAAGCGGTACGCGCGCGCGGACGAGGCCGGCGTCCCGTTCTGCGTGACGATCGACTACGCGTCGCTCCAGGACCGCGCGGCGACCGTGCGGGAGCGCGATTCGGGGGAGCAGGTCCGCGTCCCGCTCGACCGTTTGCCGGCGGCGCTCGCGGACCTTGCCGCGGGCCGGGCCACGTTCGCCGGCCTGCGCGCGTAGGCGCAGGCGAAGGTCGGCGCATCGACTGCTCGCGCGCGCCTCTGCGTCACCGCGGTGACACGCACAGGACGGCGCGGAAAACCTCATAGGGCCTCACGAGGTCGGTGGGACGGAGGCCTTAGAGTGAAGATGCTGCTTGCGGCCATGTCCGTCGCGCTGGTGTTCCCGGCGGTCGTGGCGGCCCCCCTCGATCTCAGCGGAGCCGTGGGGAGCCCGGACCATTACCCGGCGTTCCCCAACGAGGCGAACGCCGTCCTCTACATCCACGATGCCCCGCCTGGGACGGTGTCCGAGATCTGGTGCGAGTCGAACGGGAAGGCCGGCCGGCAGGCGACCCAGACGGAGTACGACCCCCCCAACGGTACCCTCCGCCCCCCGGACACGCGCCTCCACCCGAGCCCGTCGGGCACCGAGCCCTCGAAGTGCCTGACGCGCTTCCGTCCTTGACCGGACCCACGGGTCCCCTGGGGGCATTCCTTCGGGGAACGCGCTTTCCTCCTTCCGGTGACATGGACCAGGATATCCTTTCACGAGGGCCCCGGAGGTTTGCTCCGGGGAGTTGCCCCCCGCCTGGAGAGGTGTTGCCATGGAAATCCGAACGCTCCTCGCCGTCCTGACGGCCTTGCTCTTCTTCACGACCCCCGCCGCGCTTGCCGGTCAGGGTCCTGCGGAGAAGGCGCCGATGCTCACGATCAACCAGCTCGGAAAGAGCGGTGGACCCGTCTACTACATCGACTGGGACGGGAAGGTCTGGAAGGAAGCGAACGCGAAGACGGGCCTCCAGCGCGTGGACGTCCTCGAAGGCGCGTCGCTCATCCGGGCGGACTCCGGCGACCTCCTGCCTTAGGGCACGAAGGGAACGAAGACACGAAGGCGCCCGCCCGGCTCGTCCCTCGCCGATCAAGGTCCCGCTGCCCGGTTCCGGTCCCGGGTCCTGACGACGATCGCCGCCGCCGCGAGGCCCGCGGCCGCTAGCGATCCGACGATGAGCGCGAGGTCCTCCACCGCGTCGCTGCGGTGCATGGTCCACGCGCCCCACGCCGACACCACCCCGAAGAGCGCCGTCCCGACCGCGCCGAACGCGGGCGCTACCTGGAGCATGACGGCGCCGAAGATCCACACCGCGACGAACGTCCAGAAGAGTGCTGGCGGCGCCGCGACGCCGGGCGTGAGCACCCACTGCAGCGTTGCCATGTACACGACCATCGCGGCGCACGCGCCCGATGCGAGGGCGCGCAGCGACCTCTCGTTGAGATCCACGTCGGGGACAGCGCGTTCGCGTTGAGAAAGCTTCCGGGCGCCGACTTGGAATCCTCGGCACGCTCGGCGTCGTTGGGCGTCCTCACCACACCGGCGGAAGGATCCGCCACGTCCTCTTCGAGTACGCTTCGTACTCTGCGCCGAACGCGTCCCGCAGCAGCGCTTCCTCCTCGCGGATGCGGGCGACGAGGACCGCGATCATGGCGCCCCCGCCCGCGAGCATGCCCCACGCGCTCGCGAGCGCGAGAGGGGCGCCGACGGCGATGAGGAGGATCCCGAGGTAGCTCGGGTGGCGTACGAGCCGGTACGGCCCCGCGGAGACGAGCCGGTGGCCCGCTTCGACGCGCAGCTCGTAGCTGAAGTGGCGCCGCAGAGTCAGGATGGAGGCGACACGAAGCGCGCCGCCGGCCGCGACGAGGGCGAGTCCGGCGAGCGCGACCGACGCCTCGCGCGGCAGCGTGCCGCGCGTTCGAAGGAGCTCGAACGTCCCGACGTAGATCCCGATCATGACCGCGGCCTGCATGAGCCTCGTCTGGACCTTCCCGCGGTAGCTCTTGGGCTCGTCCTGCTGCAGCGCGAGGTTCTCCGCGATCGTCCAGACGGCCATGACCGTGACGACCGAGAGGAACGCTCCCGTCCTCGCCGCCCGGAGCGGCTCGCCGGACACGAGGAGCGCGCCCCCCACGCCGATCCCGAGAAGGGCGACGGCGCGCAGGGTGCGTTGCCGTCGCGTGGCGTCCATGCGCCGCCGGCCTCCCTCACGCCTTCTCGAGGTTCGAGAGGATCCGCTGGTACGTCCGCTCGATGCTCTCGCCAGGCGCGCCGGTGTTGATGATGACGCACCGAGCGCTGCGCATCTCGTCGCGGAAGAACTTCTCCTGGCGCGCATGGTCGGGAACGAGGAGGTACGGGTTGTACCACGGCTCGTATCCGTACGTGCCCCACTTCTCCTTCGGTCCGGCGCCGGGCCGGATGAGGGTCTTGCCCTCCCTGAGGATCTGGATGGCCTGGTCCGTGTCGAGGGTGACCTCGCCCGGAGACTCCTTGTCGCGGCGCAGGAGGACGATGAGCTTCATCGTCGCCTTGTCGCCGACCTTGTGCGGCCCCGCCATCCACTCGCGGGGGATCATCGCGCGGCTGTTGCCGAAGCCCCAGTAGCACTTCGAGTCCTTCTCGTCGCGGATCGCGCACTTCTCCCCGGGCGGGTGCATGCACTGAGCGGCGTCCGTGATCACGTTCTCGAGCATGCAGCGGTCGAAGATGGGCCGTAGCCACTGCTCCTCCTTCGCGTTCTCCGTGCGCACGTAGAGGGTGCGCTCGGGCTGCGTGACCTCGAGGATGGGCTGCTCGATCGCGTCGATGTTGTCGGGGTGCTTGATGTAGATCCAGTCGTCGCCGATGACGCGGCCGAGCGGGTTCTGGAAGAGCTTGTTGACCTGCGTCGTCTTCCCGGTGCCCGTCGGCGCGATCACGACGATGCCCTTGCCGTCGACCTCGGCGCAGGCGCCGTGGATCGAGTGCGTGTTGAATTTCTGTTCGAGGATGTGCGCGGCGATGCCGAGCGCCCAGCTCTTGCACTGCCCGTAGTACTCCGTGTTCACGAAGACCGCGGTGTGGCGGTCCGGGCAGTAGTACGCGTGCGTCGGCTCGCCCGCGACGCCGTCCACGCTGTACAAGAACGCGTGCGGGAGGTAGCGGTCGTTGTTCGGGCCCGGCCACCAGTTCGCCATCCAGAACTCGTACTGGTGCAGCGAGTTCGTGACGAGCCGGACGATGATACCGTTGATGTTCGCGTCCCATTGGTACTTCTTGTCGTGCGCGAGGGACGGGGAGACCTTCCGCAGCAGCTCGTCGAGGCGCGCGGGCGAGATGTCCTTCGTCGACGGCCCGCGACCCTGGCTCGCGGTGACGTAGTTGTTCAGGACCAGGCGGGACAAACGGGCACCCTTGCTGGACGCAAGCGGACGGGGGTCATAAGCCTCGCGGCGAGAGGGTGTCCCTCGCTCTCGCGACCCCCAGCGTTAGCGCTAGCGCGAGCGCTAGCGCTGACGCAAGGAAGGGCAAGGGCAAGGGAGGGCCGGGGCGAGGGCCGGGGAGCGCGAGGGCGAGGCACTCGGGCTTTTTCCTCCCGGACCTGTTCCGGCCCCATGCGCCTCCTCGCGCTCGACGCCGGCACGACCGGGATCGCCGCCTTCGTCTTCGACGCGCGGGGTCGCATCGTCGCTTCCGCCGACCGCGAGTTCCCTCAGCATTTTCCGAAGCCCGGCTGGGTCGAGCACGACGCCGAAGAAATATGGCGGACGACGCTCCGCGTCGTCCGCCTAGCGCTCCGCAGAGCGCGACTTCCCCCGAAGGGGATCGATGCGATCGGCATCACGAACCAGCGCGAGACGACCGTCGCGTGGGACGCGCGCAGCGGCAAGGCCCTCGCCCGCGCGATCGTCTGGCAGGACCGCCGGACCGCTCCGCGCTGCGAGGAGCTGAAGGCCGAAGGCCGCGAGGACTGGCTGAAGGATCGCACAGGGCTCGTCGCGGACGCGTACTTCTCGGCGACGAAGATGGAATGGATGCTCCGCAACGTGCCGAAGGTCCGGAAGGCCGCGGCCGAGATGCGCCTGCGTTTCGGCACCGTCGACGCGTTCCTCGTCTCGCGCCTCACCGGCGGCACGGTCCACGCGACCGACCCGTCGAACGCGTCGCGCACGCTCCTCTACGATCTCGACCGCCGGGCGTGGAGCGACGAGCTCCTCGCGCTCTTCCGGGTCCCGCGCGAGGCCCTCCCCGAGATCCGACTGTCCGCCGGGGGGTTCGGCGTCGCCTCGAAGAAGCTCCTCGGCGTCGAGGCGCCGATCACGGGAGTCGCCGGCGACCAGCAGGCCGCCCTCTTCGGGCAGGCGTGCCACGAGCCCGGCCGCGCGAAGAGCACGTACGGGACGGGCACGTTCGTCCTGATGCACACCGGGGCGAAGCGGCCCGCGTCGCGGCGCCTCCTTGCGACGGCCGCGTGGGACGTGGGCGACGGCGTCGAGTACGCGCTCGAGGGATCGATCTTCACGACGGGCGCGTCGGTGCAGTGGCTGAGGGACGAGCTGAGGCTCGTCAAGCACGCGCGCGAGACCGAACGTCTCGCGCGCAAGGTCGCGGACACCGGAGGCGTCCGGTTCCTTCCGGCCCTCGCGGGGCTTGGCGCGCCGCACTGGGACCCGGAAGCGCGCGGCACGATCGCCGGCATCACGCGCGGCACATCGCGCGCGCACATCGCTCGCGCCGTCCTCGAGGCGACCGCGTTCCGCACGGCCGAGGTCGCCGCTGCGATGCAGGAGGACTCCGGCGTCGCGCTCTCGAAGCTGCGCGTCGACGGCGGCGGCTCGCGGAACGGCTTCCTCATGCAACTCCAGGCGGACCTCCTCGGCGTGCCGGTCGAGCGGCCGAAGGTGTCGGAGACGACGGCGCTTGGCGCCGCGAGCCTCGCCGCGCTCGGCGCGGGGCTCTTCCGCTCGCGCAAGGAGGTCACGCGGACGTGGAGGCTGGACAAGCGGTTCGCGCCCCGGATCGGGGCGGAGGAGAGGGCGACGCGGATGGCCGAGTGGTCTCGGTTCGTCGCGCGCGCGAAGGCGCTCACGGCCGCGTGAGCCGCGACGATACGCTCAAGCGCGCGCTCGCGATGGTCCGTCCATGCGCGTCCTCCTCACGACCGCCGTGTGTCTCGGCCTCCTTGCAGGGTGTCTCGGTAGCGGCGGCCGTCTCACGCTCCGCCTCACCGACGCGCCGGATGCGATCGGCGACTTCGCGGCGCTCCCCGTCACGATCTCGCAGATCCTCGTGACGAAGAAGGGAAGCGAGGGCGAGACGGGCCCCGAAGCGAGCGCCCGGACGGAGCTCACGCCCGGCACCGCCTCGTACGACCTCACCGCGCTCGTCGGGAACGCGACGACGTTGTTCTCCGGGACGCTCGAGCCCGGGACGTACGGCCGCATCGACCTCCTCATCGGGAACGAGATCGAAGGAACGCTCCGCGACGGCGCGACCGTCGACGTCGGCGTTCCGAGCGGCCGCGTGTTCCTTCTGCAGGAGTTCACGATCGAGGAGGGCGCCGAGACAGACTTCCTGTTCGACGTGGACGTGCACCGCGAAGGCGACGGGGACTACATCCTGAAGCCGAACGCATCCGGGTCCGGCCCTGGGAAGCAGGCGCCGGCGGAGGGTTGACCGACCGTTCCCCGGACCGTGCGACATCCTTGATGCGCCGCCCGCAGGCTCGAAGCGCGTGCGCGGCGCGCGAACCGTCGTCCCGGCTCTCATGGCGATCGTGGCCTTTGCGGGTTGTATCGAGGAGGAGTCCTTGCCGTCGCGCGGCATCCTCGACGTCCTCGTGAGCGACCAGCCGAACGACATCGGCGACTTCCGGCACCTGAACGTCACCATCACAGAGGTCGAGGTGTGGCGCGCGATCACGAGCACCACGACGACGACCGAGACCGACGTCGACACGGACTCGCCGTACGGCGACTCGGAGACGCGCTCGCGGACCGAGATCCGGACCGAGACGGAGAGCAAGGTGCGCATCGACATCGCGCCCGTCACCGTCGACCTCGTCGCCCTGCAGGGCGACGCGTCGGCGTCGGTGTTCCGCGAGGACGTCACCACGGGCACCTACAAGCGCATCGAGCTCGAGGTCGCGCAGGCGATCGGGATCCTGCACGACGGCAGCGTCGTCACCGTGGACGTGCCCGGGGGCCGCCTCTTCCTCAACGCGGACTTCGTCGTCGAAGGCGGTCGGGAGACCGATTTCGTCTTCGACGTGACCGTGACGGAGCGCGGGACGGGGGATTACTTCCTCCAGCCGAACGCGGGCGAGAGCGGGGCGCGAGCGTGACGGCCCTTTCCGGCCTGCGTTAGAGATGCTCCGATCGATCGGCTGAGGCTGCGGCCTTCGCCCGCGCCCCGGCTGTTGCGTCGGACGGCCTTGGCGTAGCTCTGCTACGCCGGCGGCCGTCCTTCTTGCATCCGGGCCGCGGACTCGGCCTCGCTCTCACCCGATCAATCTCCGCATCTCTAGCGCTCGCGGTTCGTCTCGTCCGCGTCCTCATCGATGGGTCCGAAGGGGATCGGGTGGGTCTCGACGAACCGGCGCGCCTCCGCGTACCGCCTCGCGAGGTCCCGGGCGTTCTCCACCGTGTACGGCTTGTGGAGCGTCACAGGCTCCGCCGCGGCCTTGCGCGTCCGCAAGTTCAGCACCTCGACCCCGAGCGAGAAGACCATCGAGAAGTAGAGGTAGCCCTTCGGGATGTGGACGTCGAAACTCTCGGCGACGAGGGCGACGCCGATCATGAGCAGGAAGCTCAGCGCGAGCATCTTGATCGTCGGGTGGCGTGTCACGTACGCCCCGACAGGTCCCGCGAAGAACATCATGATCGCGACGGCCGTGACGATCGCCGCGACCATCACCGGCACGTCATCCACGATGCCGACCGCCGTGATGACAGAGTCGAGCGAGAACACGACGTCGAGCACCATGATCTGCGCGACGACGCCGAAGAGCGTTGCGGGGACCCTCGTGCCCGCGTGGCCCTCCGCCCCTTCCAGGTTGCCGTGGATCTCGTGCGTGGATTTCGCCATGAGGAAGAGGCCTCCGAGCAGGAGGACGATGTCGCGCCCCGAGATCTCGAAGCCGACTACCGTGAAGAGCGGCGCGGTGAGGCCGATGATCCACGCGAGCGAGAGGAGGAGGCCGATGCGCATGAACATCGCCCCCGCGAGGCCGAGGCGGCGCGCACGTGCACGGTCCTGCTGCGGCAGCTTGTCCGCGAGGATCGTGATGAAGATCACGTTGTCGATGCCGAGAACGATCTCGAGTGCCGTGAGCGTCGCGAACGCGAGCCAGACGTTCGGGTCCGTGAGGAGTTCGAGCATGGGGACGACCCGCGCGGGGAACCGGCGCCGCTACGCGCTTCCCTGTCTTAGCCGTTCACGCCCGACGGGCGTGGACGCCGGTCCCGGTCAGACTTAAGACGGGGAAGCCCTTCTTCGCGAGGCCATGTCGGACGAGGGCGAGGCCCAGGCGCCGGACAACTCCCACGAGGAACGCTGGCTCGCCTTCTGGGAAGAGCACGGCGTCTACCGGTTCGACCGGACCTCTCATCGCCCGATCTTCAGCATCGACACACCGCCGCCCACGGTCTCGGGCAAGATGCACATCGGCCACGCGTACTCGTACAACCAGATGGACTTCGTCGCGCGCTACAAGCGGATGCGCGGGTACAACCTGTTCTACCCGTTCGGGTTCGACGACAACGGCCTTCCGACGGAGAGGTACACCGAGCGCCAGGTCGGCGTGCGTCTCGCCGACGTGGGACGAAAGGAGTTCATCCGCCTCTGCCTCGAGGAGACCAAGAAGGCCGAGGCCGAGATGGAGCGCAGTTGGCGGCGCATCGGCACGAGCTGCGACTGGGATCTCGTCTACCGCACGATCGACCCGCACACGGTGAAGACGTCGCAAGCGTCCTTCGTGGAGTTGCACGGCAAGGACCGTGTGTACCGCGCGGAACGTCCGAGCATCTGGTGCCCCGAATGCGCGACCGCGATCGCGCAGGTCGAGGCAGAGGACAAGGAGCTCCCGAGCACGTTCAACGACATCGTGTTCGACCTCGTCGAAGCCCAGGTCAAGGACGGCAAGCACCTCCAGGAGCGGCACAAGGAGCCGGACGGGACCGAGAAGGTCGTGTACAACCAAGGTTCCGGTGGCAAGATCGTCATCAGCACGACGCGCCCGGAGCTGATCCCCGCGTGTGTCGCGATCTTCGTCCACCCCGAGAACGCGACGACGCAGCCGCTCCTTGGTCGCAAGGTGCGCGTCCCGCTCACGCATCAGGAGGTCCCGATCCTCGCGAGCGACAAGGTCGACCCGACGAAGGGGACCGGCGTCGTCATGAACTGCACGTTCGGCGACATGATCGACATCGAGTGGTGGCAGGCGAATCGGCTCCCGCTGCGCGTCGTGATCGACGCGAAGGGCCGCATGACGGAGGCCGCGGGCGCCGGAATGCTCGGCAAGCCGATCCCCGAGGCGCGGGATGCGATCCTCAAACGCCTCGACATGGAGGGCCGGCTGCTGCGCCAGACGCACATCCACCACGTCGTGAACGTGCACGAGCGCTGCGGGACGCCGATCGAGTTCCTCGTCTCGAAGCAGTGGTTCGTACGCTATCTCGATCTCAAGGACGAGTTCCTGCGGCTCGGTTCCGAGATCCAGTGGCATCCGCCGTACATGCGCGTGCGCTACGACAACTGGGTGAAGGGGCTGAACTGGGACTGGTGCATCAGCCGTCAGCGCTACTTCGGCGTCCCGTTCCCGGTCTGGTACTGCGGCGCCTGCGGCACGGAACGCGTCGCGACGCGCGAGGAGCTACCCGTCGACCCCTTGGATTCGCCCCCGCGGGGCGGATCCGAGGAACCAGTCCGATGCACGTGCGGTGCATCGGACTGGATGGGAGAAAGCGACGTCATGGACACGTGGGCGACGTCGTCGCTCACGCCGCAGATCGCGCTGCGCTGGGTCGAGGACGACCCCACGTTCGCCAAGGTGTTCCCGATGAGCCTGCGCACGCAGGCGCATGAGATCATCTCGTTCTGGGCGTTCAACACGATCGTGAAGGCGTGGTTCCACCACGGGACGCTTCCGTGGCGCGACATCATGATCTCGGGCTTCGTGAAGCTCGGGAAGGGCAAGAAGATGTCCAAGTCGAAGGGCAACGCCGTGGAGCCGATGGAGGTGATCCACGACTGGAGCGCGGACGCGCTGCGGTACTGGTCCGCGACGGGCGCGAACCTCGGCGAGGACATCATCTGGAACCCGAAGGACCTGACCCGCGCGCAGCGTCTCGTCACGAAGATGCGCAACGTCGCGACGTTCGCGTCGAAGGCCTGGATGGACCACCCGCCTCCCGAGCACGCCCCCGCGCACCTCGCGCTCGTCGACCGCTGGATCCTCACAGAGTACAGCCGCCTCGTGAAGACGTGCACGGACCTCTGGGACCAGTACGACTACGTGAAGGCGCAGAAGGAGACGGAGAACTTCCTCTGGCACGTCCTCGCGGACCATTACCTCGAGCTCGTGAAGCACCGCCTCTACTCGGACGCGTCGGCCGAGAGCCGCGACGCCGCGAGGTACACGCTCTGGACCGTGACGCTCGGCGTGCTGAAACTCTTCGCACCCGTGCTCGCGTTCGTGACCGAGGACGTCTATCAGGCCTCCTTCCGCAAGCACGCCGCGCACCCGGCCGTCGCGAAGCGTCATCATGAGGCGCCGAGCATCCACGTGTCGTCGTGGCCCGAGCCCGTGCTCGAGGACGAGGCCGGCCGCGCCGCGGGGCAGCTCATCGTCGACGCGGTCGCCGCCGGCCGTGCATGGAAGGCCTCGAAGGGCATCGCCCTCGGGGCGGCCATCGGCACGGTCGAGGTCGTCGTCGCCGACCCGCAGGCGCGCGCCGCGCTCGAAGCGGGCGCCGAGGATCTCCGCGCGACGCTCAAGGCGGGCAAGGTCTCGTTCGCGGACCCGCGCGAGTTCCGGCTCGAGGCGGTCGCGATCGAGCCGAACTTCGCCTCCATCGGGCCGAAGTTCCGCGCGCAGGGGAAGGCGGTCGTGGAGGCGCTCCGCGCGCTCGACCCGCAGAAGGTGGACGCGCAGGCGGGCATCTCCGTGAAGCTGCCCGACGGCGCCACCGTCGCGCTCGCGCCGGCGGACTACTCGATCAAGACGCGGCCGACGCTTCACGGCCGCGAGGTCGAGACGGTCACCGCGGGCGCTGTGACGCTCGTGATGAACGCGGCGTGACGGGGCGGCCGCGCTCACGGCTGCGGCGTCGCCATTATTGCCTTCGTCGGTGTTCCAGGAGCGTTGGACGACCCGCTCGCGGCGCGGCCGCCTTGGGTGGAGGACCTCCTCCAGGACATCGCGACGCGCAACGCCCCCGAGGTCCTCATGGACCTCGCGATCGCCATCGCGCAGGCGAACGCCGACCACCTGCAGGGCCCGTTCGGCGCGGTCGTCGCCGACGCGGAGGGGCGCATCGTCGACGTGGGTTGGAATGCCGTCGTCGCCTCTCGCGATTCGACGGCGCACGCGGAGGTCGTCGCCCTGCGCCGCGCGCAACGGAAGCTCGCCAGACACGACCTCGGCGCTTCGCCAGGGCTGCGCCTCTTCACGTCATGCGCGCCGTGCATCCAGTGCTTCGGCGCCATCTACTGGTCCGGCCTCGGCGATGTCTTCGCGGCCGCGCGCCGCGACGATGCCGAGGCGCTCGGGTTCCGCGAGGGCCCGGTCTCGCCCGAGCTCTGGAAGCACGCGCTCGAGGAGCGCGCGATCCGGTACCATCCTTCGTTCCACCGCAGCCGCGCGGCGCTGCAGCCGTTCGCGACTTACCGCGAGAAGGGCGGGCCGAGGTACTGAGGCCGAAGCAACGACACAGCATTCTTGACCCCGGACGTTCTCGCGCCGGACGTGCAGCGCGGGGGCGTGGCGACGACCGTGGCCCTCGCCCTCCTCGCCGCAGGCGGAGCGCAGGCCGCGCCGTGGCTCCAGTACGGGTACGACGCGGCGCGGACGATGGCGACGCCGGACGCGGGCCCTGCGACGGACGACGTTGCCTTCGAGGTCCGTCTCCCCGCGGGCGTCGTGGAGCCTCCGATCGTCTTCGACGGCGCGATCTACCTCGCGACCGGCGACCCGGAGCCCGGCATCCACCGCCTGCAGGTCAGTACCGGGGAGTCGTCACGGATCGCAACGCTTGAGCTCGCACCACAGGGGTTTGCGAGCGACGGCGCGGTGCTCTACGTCTCCGACGCCGCCGCGACCTCGGCCTTTCGCGCCTCCGACGGTTCGTTGCTCTGGAGCGAGCCGCACGTCCTTCCAAGCGAAAACACGGAGTGCCGTACCCTTGTGAGCGCGGGTCCTGCCCTCTATGTGGGGTGTTTTGGACGGGACGGGGCGACGCTCGTCGCATCGACCGTCGTCTTCGTCACGGCCCGCGACGCGGTGACCGGTGCCGAGCGCTGGCGGTGGGTCCTCGATGCCGACGCCGAGACGGCCGGCGCCGCCTCCGACGTCCCGACCGAGCGCTCGACGGCGCTCCTCCAAGTCGCCGGCAGCATCTCGGTCATCGACACCGTCGTGACGATCAGCACCGGCGACATCGGCGGCCCCGACGGGGCGGACTACCACACCTGGGTCCTCGACCGCGAGACCGGGGTCCTGCTCTGGAGCACGCGTCACACCCAGCCGGCGACGATCCAGCAAGGCGTCGACCCGCTCTCGATCGACCCGCGGAGGGTGACGCGGCAGGAGCTCCTGGAAGCGCTCGCCTATCCGACGGGGACGCGCGACGCGCTCTACATCAAGCTCCTTCAGGAGGTCACGGCCTTCGACCCGAGGACCGGGGAGGCCGGCTGGAGTTTCCGCCACCGCGGTCCGGACGCGCTCCTCGTCGCAGGCGGAGCGCTCGCGCTGCGGGACGGCGAGCTCCTCGTCGCCTCCCGCGACGTCCTGTCGAGCCTCGCGGTCGGGTCGAGCACGCCGAACTGGGAAGCGACGCTCGGTCCGGGCGAGTCCTTCGTGCCCGTCGGAGTGCTCGCGACCCCCGAGATCGTGTATGCCCGGGCGGCGCTGCGCCGGGAGGGGTCGGCCGGCGCCGGAGCCGTCGTCGACGGCGCGAACCTCTACGCGTACGCCGCGGTGGACGGGCAGCTCCTGTGGAGGCGGGCGCTCGACACTCCGGCGGGCAGCGATGGGTTCTACCATTGGTTCGTCGTCGGGGAGGGCGTCCTCGTGATCGGCTCGCTCGACGGGAGGGTCGTCGTCCTCGGCGAGGCGCCACCGGGCCTGCACGCGTTCGCGGCCGCGGGGACGGAGTACCCCGCCCCCGGTGAGGTCGTGCGCGTGGACCTCTCCGCGACGACCCCCGGCGCCGGCGGTCCCGCGACCGCCTTCCGCGCGGAATGGGGGGATGGCGAGGTCACGGAGTGGGGCCCGGACGCGGTCCTCGAGCACACTTATGCCGACGCCGGGGAACGGCGGGCTCGTCTCCAGGTCCGCAACGCCGCGAACCAGACCGCGAGCGCGTTCGTCACGTTCCACGTCGGCGGCGAGGAGCCGAACCTCGTCTCGGTCGCCTTCTCCCCCGAGTACCAGGAGCGCACGTTCTTCGCTCTCGGCCTCGCGCTGACCGCGGGCGGCGCGCTCTTCGGCGTGTCGCGCATCGGTCGCCGGCGGCGGCTCCTGCGCCGCGAGCTCGTCGCGGTCGAGGAGGGCTTCGGGAGGACGCGCGCGCACCCGCGCGAGTGCGAGGACTTCCTCGCGGAACGAAGGACACGCGCGAACGCGCTCGTCATGGACGGCAAGCTCGACGAGGCCCAGTTCGCCGTCCTGAAGGCGCGCATCGAGGAGCACGCGCACGACCTCCGCGCGGGGACCGTGGAACGCGAGCTCGGGTTCCTGCCGGTGTCGACCGCCCGCGCGCTCCAGGACATCCTCGCCGACGGGCGCGTGACGCGGTGGGAGCGCGACCACTTCCTCGCCGCGATCGACCGAGACACTGTCCTCACGCCGGAGCAGAAGGTGAAGGTCGCGGCGCTCGTCGACGCGTGGTTCGCGCGCGACGCGCCCTAGGTGGGTCCGTCGGTGCCCGAGGGGCCGTCCGGTCGGGGCCCGCCGAAGCTATATGAAGGGGAAGCGCATACTCGCGCCCGCGACCCCCCCGGGCCCAGGCCTGGCGCGAGGGTCCGCTCTCTTTGGAGGTCGCCTGCGAATGCCCCCCGTCAACCCCGATGAACGCCTCCGCCAGATGACGGAGGTCATCGACCAACTCATCGAGGACAACTCGGTCCCGCGTAACATCCGCCGGGGAGCGGACAGCGCGAAGAAGCACCTCCTGAACAAGGCTGAAGCCCTCGACGTGCGCGTCTCGTCCGCGGTCAACATCCTCGACGAGCTCGCGAACGACCCCAACATCCCGCTGCACGGCCGGACCATCATCTGGAACATCATCTCGGGCCTCGAGACGATGGTCGCCAAGTGAGCCGCGCCGGACACGCGACGGGCGCTGAGCACCGATCTCGTGCGCCTGACCGTGCCGGCGCCCCTCCTCATGAGCGCTGGGATTCGCACTCGCGCGTCGCGTGACGCGAGGGTCGCCGGACCGCGCCCGCAACGGGGACCAAGGCGGAGTCGCTCTCCTCCGGGCGGTCGACGAGTGGGTCCGGCATGCGGGGCGTTCGGGGAGCCCGTCCATGCGGGCTGTGGCCCCTTCGTCGTCACGCTGCGTCCTCGCCCTCCGCGGCGAGCGAGCGCACGGCCGCCATCACGCTCGCATCCTCCCAGACCATCTCCTCGAGGGTCACGCTCGCGGCCTCCTCGAAGACGACGACGGCGATGCGTTCCCGCGCGAGCGGGTCGACCACCGCGAACCAGAACTTTCTGCGGCTCTCCTCCCACCAAGTCGCCACCTGCA
>DATDQL010000179.1:0-2283 GCA_035292305.1 Thermoplasmatota archaeon | reverse complement strand
CGCACGCCGTCCGCGAAGGCGACGCGAGGCGCGTAACCGAGGACGCGCCGCGCCTTCGCGATCGAACCGTAGACGTGCCGCGCGTCCCCCGCGCGCCATGCGCCCGTGAGGACGGGTCGGCTCCCCGGGAGGATCGCACGGCAGAGTCCCTCCGCGAGGTCGAGGATCGGTCGCGCCTCGCCGGACCCGACGTTGAACGCCTCGAACGCAGCGGACTCCGCATCGGCCGAGGAGGCGAGGAGGTTCGCTTGGACGACGTCGTCGACGTGCACGAAGTCGCGAGCCTGACGACCGTCCTCGTGCACGAGCGGCGGCTCGCCGGCGAGGAGGCGCGTCTTGAAGAGCGACGCGACGCCGGCGTACGGCGTTGCGCGCGGCATGCGGGGCCCGTACGCGTTGTGATAGCGCAGAGCGACGACGGGGACCCCCGTCTCCCGCCCGACCGCGAGCGCCATCGCCTCCTGGGCGATCTTCGACACCGCATACACCGTCGCGCCGCGTTGCGGCTGCGACTCCCCCGTCGGTCGCGCCTCGAGCCGGGAGCCGCACACGGGGCAGAGCGGGTCCCACATCGCGCGGGCGAGGTCCTCCGCGCGCCTCGCGCCCTCGCGCGTCACGCCGCATGGCGTGCACTCGTACTCGCCCTCGCCGTACACGGCCATCGAAGAGGCGAGGACGATCCTCGGCCGCCGAGGCGCCGCGGCGGCGGCGCTGAGGACGCGGAGCGTCCCCAGCACGTTCACGTCCGAGTAGAGCCCGGCGTCCACGGCGCCGCGGCCGAGGCCGACCATCGCCGCCTCGTGGAAGACGACGTCGGGCGCGGGCCCGAACGCGCGCGCGAGAGCGGCATCGTCGCGGACGTCCCCGCGCACGAGGCGCGCGCCGCGCGGCGGCGCCGGGACGTCGCCGTGGACCCGCGGGTCGGCGAGGTCGAGCACGACGACCTCGTGCCCCTCCGCGAGGAGCGCCTCCGCGATGCGCGACCCGATGAACCCGAGGCCGCCGGTCACGAGCGCGCGCACACTCGCGCGAGGATCTCGCGACCTCAAAGGCGTTTTCCCAGGTCTGCCTCGAGGAAGAGGACGGACGCCTTGCCGTAGTCGCGGTGCGCGGGCGCGTCGCGGAAGCCGAGCGCGCGGTAGACGGCGATCGCCGGGCGCATCGTCGGGAGGACGTCGAGCCGCATGCGCCGGAATCCGAGCTTGCGCGCCTCCGCCATCGCGGCCTCGACGAGCCGGCGCCCGACGCCCTTCCCTCGCGCCGACGAGCGGACGTAGTGCCGCGTGAGCTCGCATATGTCCGTCGTCGCGCGGCGCACGCCGGCGCATCCGACGGCGGCCCCGTCCATCCAGGCGATGAGGAGCCGCCCGTCGGGCGCGACGTACTCTTCTTGGAGGTCCCCGAGCTCCTCGTTCGCGTGGCGGAACGCGAGGTCGTCCTCGAGCTCCCCGACGTACTCGAGGACGAGCGTCGTCGCCTCCGCATACTCGACCGGCGATTCGGCCGGGGCGATACCGTCCGTGTGCATGCGGAACGACTCGTCGTCGGCGCCCACGACGGGAGGGATGCCTTCGGCAAGGATGAAGGTACCAGCACCGGGGAGCTACAGCCGGGCCCCAGCGAGCGCCTCCGCGCACGCGCATCCTCCGGCGGGTGGGAGGCGCGCGGCGGCCCCGAGGACGACCCGACGTGCCACCTCGGCGGAGGCGCGCGCCGCCTCGCGGATACGGTCGGCCGGGAGCGGCGCGGCGAGGCCGGCCGCGGCGTTCGCGACGACGCAAAGGCTCGCGTAGCAGAGGCATCGCTCTCGCGCGAGCGCGGCCTCGGGGCATCCCGTCATGCCGACGACGGTGCCGCCGAGCGTCTTCAGGGCGCGGACCTCGGCGCGCGTCTCGAGGCGAGGCCCCGGCGCGGCGACGTACACACCCCCGTCCACGAACCGCAGGCCCGCCTCGCGGGCCGCGTCGACGAGGGCCCGCCGCGTCCGAGGGCAGTACGCTTCAGCGACGTCGACGTGGACGGGGGCATCGTCGTAGAAGGTCCGTTCGGGGTGACCGGAGAGGTCGAGGTAGTCGTCGGGGACCACGAGGTCCCCGGGGGCGATCGCGGGGTCGAGCGCGCCGACGGCGTTCAACGCCACGACGCGGTCGACGCGGCAGCGCGCGAGCGCCTCGACGTTCGCGCGGTGCCGGATGCGGTGCGGCGGCACGGCGTGGCCTCCGGCGTGTCTCGCGACATCGAAGACCTCGAGCCTGTCGAGCCGCGCGTGCCGGACCTCGACCT
>DATDQL010000178.1:0-2413 GCA_035292305.1 Thermoplasmatota archaeon | reverse complement strand
GGGAACCCGAGCCGCGCCATGTCGAGGAACCCCTCGGGCGAATCCGCGCCCAGGTCCGCGTACGTTTCCGTCTCCGCGCAGGCCACGTCGAGCATGTCCAGCGCACCGGGGTACGCGCCGCCGACGCCGCAGCAGACGACGGCCCGCACCCGCTCCCGCGAGAGGAGGAGCGTCAGCGCGTGCGCCGCGTTGACCGGACCGACGCCCGTCCGGAGGAGCGCGACCTCCCGCCCGGCCAGGGTTCCCCGCGCCCCTTTTAATCCACGAACGAGACGCTCGCCCTCGACGGGTGTCGCGAAACAGACCACGAGCACGGCCGCAGGCTAGCCGCTTTCCCGCCTTGACGCAAAGGGCCCGCTGGCGTCCGGGCGGATCGGGGGGTAGCCGTTCCTCATGAGGAGGGTCCGATGAGAACGATCACCCTTTCCGCGTTGTTTGCGCTCCTCGCCGGCTGTACCGGCGCCGAGCTCGCCTTCAGCGCGTCGGCGCGCCAGGAGCTCGTGGACACGTTCGAGGCGTCCGTGGACGTGCAGCAGGCGCTCGCGGAGTACACCTTCGCGGCTTCGCGCGGCGACCTCGACCTCGCGGGGGCCGTCTACACGCCGCCCGTCGGGAGCATGCCCGGCACGCTCACGATCCCGGGCGGCACGTTCCCCTTCGGCACGGGCGATCTCACGATCGTCTTCACCGCGCAGGGCGACGGCGCCTACGTCGATCCGTACGTCACGGACCTGACGACGGCGACGAACGTCATGGTCGTCGCGGACGTCGTCTTCACCGGCACGAGCAACATCGGCCAGGCGATCGCGGCCTCGGCCGACTTCACGGCGACGACGGTCAACAACGGCCTGAACGACGTGCAGGCCACGGTCAATGGCGTCTTCGACGTGGACCACGGCGCCTACGACTTCGACTTCACGGCGACCGACGTCCAGATGGACCTCGACCTCGCGAACGACGTCGTGACGAACGTCCTCGGCAACGTGAACGGGACGATCGACATCCCGGATTTCCCGTACGACGCCGACTTCACGGTAGACGGGCTCGGGGCGACGCTCGACATCGACATCGACGCGGTCGTGACGACGATCTCCTACACGCTCGGCCTCGCCGAGCTGCAGGCCGGCTAGGGCGTGAAAAGGGGGGGGGCGCGGGGGACCGCGCCCTACTCCCTGATCGCGATCGAGTCGAGCGCCTTCCGGATCGCGGGGGGCGGGACGATCGGCTTCCAGGTATTCATGTCCACGACCGCCTTCGTGATCTCGGCGGAGCAGTGGATGTCGCCCGTCTCGCGGTGCACGATCTCGTAGCGGAAGACGACCGACGTCTTCCCGATGCGCTTCACGCCCACGCGGATCTCCATCGGGTCGCCGAACGTCACCGGCTTCCGGAAGTCGCACTCGATGTGGACGGCCGGGAACCCGACGCGGTCCTTCCCGGTGATCAGGTGGTAGGGGCGGCCGACGCCCCGCTCCCACCACTCCTCGAAGGCGACGTGGAAGGCGTTGAAGAAACGCGGGTAGTAGAAGATCCCCGCGTTGTCCACGTCGGCGAACCTGACCGCGTAGGGCGTGACGAACATGCGAGGAATCCTACCCGGCGGCCCCCGGGGCCCCCTCGGAATAGGCTCTAGGGAATGCTCGTCGAACCGGACGGCCTCGACGCGAAGGCCCTCTACCGGCTCATGATCTCGATCGTCGTGCCGCGGCCGATCGCGTGGACCTCGACGATCAGCGCGGACGGGGTCTTGAACGCCGCGCCCTTCTCCTACTTCCAGGCGCTCTCGAGCAAGCCGCCCACGGTCATGATCTCCGTCGGACGTCGGCGCGGCGGCGCGGCGAAGGACACGCGGAGCAACATCGAGGCGACGCGCGAGTTCGTCGTGAACCTCGTGAGCGAGGGGTCGGGCGTCCGGATGGTGCGCACGTCGGTGGACTACCCGCCCGAGGTGAGCGAGTTCGCGGAGGCGGGGTTGACGCCGGTCCCGAGCACGAAGGTGAGGCCGCCGCGGATCGGCGAGAGCGCAGTCTCCCTCGAGTGCCGGCTCGACCGCGTCCTCGACGTGGGCACGAGCGGCGTCTGCATCGGCGAGGTCCTCGCGATCCACATCCGGGACGACGTCCTCGCGGCCGATGGCACCGTGGATCCGTGGAAGCTCAGGCCGCTCGCGCGGCTCGGCGGCACGTCGTACGCCCCGCTGCGCGAGATCGTCGAGATCACGGCCGACGGCGCCGCCCGCACGGCCGAGAGCGAGATGCTCGCCCTCTGGCGCGACCTGCGCCGAGCCACGATCTCGATCGCGCGGCGGCTCTCGCCGGACCACCTCGCGCGGCGAGCGGGCGACGGCCCGCCGGCGGGGTGGCTCCTTCTCCACCTCGCGCAGGCGACGGCGGGGCTCGCGGGCGGGACGCCC
>DATDQL010000177.1:0-10596 GCA_035292305.1 Thermoplasmatota archaeon | reverse complement strand
GATCGTCCCGTACGTCATCGGGATCGCGTAGCTGACGACCTGGAGCATCGGCGGCAGGACGGTCACCGGGAAGCTCGCGCCGGAGAAGAAGCGGACGGGGGTCTGCACCGCGAAGGACAGCGGGCCCGCGCTCCGGGTCAGCACGTAGAACGCCGCGAAGAAGAGCGAAAGCGCGATCATCGACGCAAGCGTGACCACGATCGCGGCGCCCGCGAGCCACGGGTCCGCGACGTGGAAGCCCGCGCCGAACGCGATCCCCGTGACGAGGATGGCGAGGAGGATGGTCCACCCGCCGTCGACGAGGCCGAACACGGCCTCGCCGAGGAGGTACGCGACGCGGCTCGCGGGCGCGAGCAGAATCGCTTCGAGCGTGCCCTGCCACCGCTCGCGCTGGATCGCCATCCCGCCGCGGAAGTTCAACGTCGCGAACAGGCTGAACACTGCCTGGCCGAGGATGAGGAAGCCCGCGAAGTCCGCTCCCTCGCCCTGGCGCACGAACGCGGCCCGCACGTCGCCCTCCGGGACGAGCGCGGTGTAGGAATAGAGCGCGATCCCGACCCAGACGATGGGGCCGAAGATGCGGTTGAGGAGCCACGAGGGGTACGTGATCGACATCGTCCAGTTCTTCGCGACGCCTGCCCGAACGACGCGGGCGAAGGATGACGGATGACGGGCCGAAGGATGATGGGAAAGGGCCGACGGGCCACGGCCGATGGGCGACGTCGCGACCCCCCCGCGGAGCGGCCCCTCCCCTGCGTCCCGCGCGCTTCGAGCCGTCATCCCTCACCCTCGCCGAGGCCCTCACCCGTCAGCTCTACGAACACGTCCTCGAGCGAAGGCTCGTCGCGGCGCAGCCCCAGGAGGTGCGCGCCGCCGCGCGTCGCCTCGGCGGCGACCTCGGCGAGGTCGGCGTCGGCCACCGCTCCGGCGAGGCGGAACTCGCGCGTGCCGTCGGCGTCGGCGGCACCCGCAAGGACGCGCTCGACGCCGGCGACGGCCGCGAGGCGCTTCTCGAGGTCGTCGCCCCCGCGCACACGCACGACGACGACGCCGCGGGCGGCGTGCCGCGCCTTGAGCTCGGAGGGCGGAGCGACCGTCACGAGGCGGCCGCGGTGGAGGATGCCGACGCGGTCGCTCAAGGCGTCCGCTTCGCCGAGGTAGTGCGTCGTGAGCACGACCGTACGGCCTTCGTCGTCGACGAGGCCGCGGACGAGCGCGCGGACGTCGCGCGCCCCGTGCGGGTCGAGGCCGATGGTCGGCTCGTCGAGGAGCAGGATCTCGGGGTCGGTGAGGAGGCCGCGCGCGACGTGGAGCCGCTGCTTCATGCCCTTGCTGTAGGCCTCGACGCGGTCGTCGCCGCGGTCGAGGAGGCCGACGGCGCCCAGCACCTCGTCGGACCTCTCGCGGGCGCGGCGGAGCGGCATCCCGTAGAGCTGCGCGAAGTACCGCAGGTTCTCGCGCGCCGTGAGCCGCCAGTAGAGGCCACGGTCGCCGCCGAGGACGACACCGACGAGCCGGCGCACCTCCTTCTCGTGGCGAGCCACGTCGAGGCCGGCCACGCGGGCCACGCCCGCGGTCGGCAGGAGGAGCGTCGCGAGGATCTTCACGAGCGTCGTCTTCCCGGCTCCATTCGGGCCGAGGAGACCGAAGAGCTCCCCGCGTGGCACGTCGAGGTCGACGCCGCGCAGCGCCTCCACCGGCGGCGGCCGCGGCTTCCCACGCAGGAGCTCGACGAACCGGCGCGGCCGCGGAGGGAACGTCTTCGTGATGCCGCGGACCTCGATCGCCGGCGCGTCCAACGCGGCGGCACGCGCGCCGCGGCGGATAAGCGTGTCCGCCCCAGGCTCGATTTGAAGAGCACGCGACGCGATGTACCCGCGTGGTCCGTTGGGGGGCCGTCGCGGGCTGGGTGCTCGCGATCGCGCTCGGCTTCACCGCGCTTGCCTGGGTACTGGACGATCATGGCCCGTGGCCGGTCGCGCTCTCGTCGGCGGCTGCCGCCGTCGTCGGGGTGCTCGCGTTCGCGGGCCTTGCGGCCGCTCTCGCGTTCCGATGGACGACGGCCGGCGTCTTCCCCGCGTGGAAGGAGCCCCTCCTCGACCCGACGCTCCCACCGCTCCACACAGGAACGCCCGAGGAATGGCTCGCCGGGCGCAGCGCCCTCGGCGCCGGCGCGGCGGGCTCCGCGAACCTGCGGGCCGCGGCCGTACGCGCGATGTGGTGGATGCCGGAGCCGCGCGCCGCGGTGGCGGACCTGCGCTGGCGCGTCGATCCCGACCCGGACGAGCGCGGGCTGCGCCGCGCGACGCGCGCGGGCCTCCGCGCGGCCCGCCGCTCGCTCCGGACGCGGGGCGGCGTCCGCGTGCGCGGAGCGTGGCACCGCGTCGCGGGCCCGGACGTCGTCTCGGTTCGGCTCGTCGTGCGCAGCCACGGCGACGTCAAGGCGAACGCACGCTCCGCGGAGGAGGCGTTCGCCGGTGCGTTCGAGGCCCGCCTCCCAGGTCACCGCCTCCTACGGGAGACGTAGGTTCAAAGGCAGGCCCGCGTTCGCCGTACCGATGGCCGCGACCAGCGTGTTCCTGAACGTGCACGACCTCGACAAGGCGCTCGAGTTCTACCGAGCGCTCGGATTCAAGACGAAGAAGGAGTGGAAGGGCGACGCGGGTCGCGTCGATTACCTGGACCTGGACCTCCAGGGCGCGGAGATCGGCCTCGGGCGCATCGGCGCGAACGACGACCCCGGGTTCCGCGCGTGGGTCGGCACGCCGCTCGGGGCGGGCGTCATGGTGTACGTGGACGTTCCCGACGTGGACAAGGTGTGGCAGCGCGCGCTCGACGCGCGCCTCGAGGTCGAACGCTCGCTCCGCGACAGCTCCTACGGGCGCTCGTTCCTCCTCAACGACCCGGACGGCTACGTGATCTCCGTGACGGGCCCGACGAAGGCGCCGCGCGCGTCGCGGCGAACGCCAGCGCCGAAGGCCTCGTCGAAGCGCGCGGCCGGTCGCAAGAAGGCGAAGCGCCCCGTGAAGCGCAAGCGCTGAAGTGTCGCTACGCGCCGAGCGCCCACCACGCGAACGCCACCTGCGCTCCGTAGTAGAGCGGTAGCCCGACCGCACGGTTGACGTACGCCTCGACGACGAACCGGTGCCGCGCGACTGCGAGGTCGGACACGTAGAACGCGACCGCCGCCGCGAGCACCCACGGCGGAGCGCCGGCGCCGACGGCCCCGGCCGCGGCCGCGACCATGGCCGAGATCACGACCATGTAGGCGCCGACCGCGCGAAAGAGTGGCCGCGGGACGCGCGGCAGGAGACGCCTGGCGACGAGCCACCCGGGAGCGACGAGCGCGGAGGCCGCGGCGAGGACCCACGGCCACGCGACGCCGTGCGCGACGAACGCGACGACGTACGCGACGTGGGCGAGGAGGAACGCCGCGATCCCCGCGCGGAACACGCGCTGGGACGCAGGGATGAGCAGGAGGTCGCCCACGAAGGAGAGCGCGAGGCCGACGACGACCCACCGCGCCCACGAGGCGTCGGGCGCGCCGCCGGCGAGCGCGAGCAGCACGAGGCCCGCGGAAGCGCCAGGTTTCGTGGCCCAGAGCGCGGGACGGAAGCGGCGACGCTCGGCCACGAGGAGGCCCGCGACACCGCCGACGACGAGGGAAAGGGCGGCCGCGCGCGCGACGTCCAGCTCCATGGCCCCGCACGCACGCGGGGGCACCTCTAGCTTGCGGACAGCGTCTGCGACGACGCGCGGTACCCCAGGACCTCGGCGACGGCGTTCCCGGACCCCGCCGAGGCGAGCGTCGCTCTCCACGCTCCCGGCTCGTTCGCGACCTCCCGGGCGACGGTCCGGACGACGAGGTCGTCGGCGGCGACGGTCCCCTCCGTAGCGCAGACCTCGCCCGTGGGCGAACGGACCTCGGCGCGGTACGTGCCCGGGCCGCCGCCGTACACGCACGCGACGAGGAGAGTGTCGAGCGCAGCGTCCGGCGTGAAGTCCAGGACCGGCGACGCGGGCACGCCGGCACGCAGCACGACGCCGCTTCGCGCCTCGAGCAGGACGACGTCGATGCCCTCGAGGAGGCGTACCTCCCCCGTGAACCCCCGCCCGTGCTTGACGAGCTCGAGCCGTTCGAGCGCGCGGCCGTCGAGGAACGCGCGCTCGTACGACGCGAACCAGCCGACGGACGGCGCGTACTCGAGACGGAAGTCCCTCCCGTGCTTGTCCTTCGCCGCCTCGTTCGAGACGACGAACCCGCGTTCGGTCCCCGACGGCGTGCGCACGTCCGCGCCGTGCGCCGCGAGCTCGATCGCGGTCGCGGCCCACGCGGTCTCCCACGCGTCGCCGTCGGCGAGCGGGAAACGCAACGGCTCGAACGGCACGTCGTGCACGTCGTAGGAGAGCGCGCGCGAGATCGTCCCGGTCGGCGGCATGTGGAAGAGGATCGCGTCCGTCGCGTAGTCCTCGGCCGGCATGCCGACCGCGTACCCGGTCGGGCCCGCGCGCCCCACGACGAGCGTGACCTCGAGGTCCTTCGCGTACACGTCCGAGGTCAAGTGGTACGTCCACCAGTCCCCGACACGCCAGTCAGGCGCGTCGACACCCACGCCGTCCCCGAGGTCGGACACGGACGGGCGCGGGACCGGCGCCGCGCAGCCGGCGAGGAGGATGACGGCGAAGGCGGCGGCGCTCGGACGGACCACGGGGCGCGGAAACGCGCGATGAAGCACGAACCTGCCGGCGCCCGCAGGGCAGGTGGCGGCGTCACCTGACCGTCGAGATCGGGGCAGGTGGCGCCGCCACCTGCGGGGCGCGCGTCCCGCGTCCACGCGGCGGCGGCCCCCGCCCCCGTCACCGGTTCGCGGACTGCTCGCCGCAGAGGCCGTCGCTCGCGCACGCGGAGTGCCCGAGGACCTTGATCTTCGCGTTCCCGTTGCTGTCGCGCGAGAGGCGCAGGCTCGTCCACGCGAGGTTGTCGCCCGTGTCGGTCTCGAGGAACACCTCGGCGGCGTTCGCCTCGCTCACGAGGTAGTACACGCCCGGCGGCGCGTCCGTGACGTCGAGCGCCTGGCCGTCGGTCGCGTGGTGGTACTGGTCGATCCAGCCGGGCGAGATGCCCTGGTGGTCGCCGAAGCAGTCGAAGTACGTGCGTTCCTTGGTCGGCGCGTTCCCTTCGAGGCGGACCCAGTCGATGAGGCAGAACGTGGTCTTGACGGACTGGGCGGCGCCGAGGTCGTTCACGAGGACGGGCCCGAGCGCGCCGCCGGTGCCGTCGTCGGCGGCGTGGTGGAGCGCGAACGTGTCGACGCCCGCGATGTGCCAGTGGTTGTGCGTCGGGTGGTACTCGAACGCGCTCACGACCTCCTCGTGCGCGACGGATCCGTCGGCCGCGAGGATCTCCTGGATCGCTCGCTGCGGCTCGCTCGGGTCCGCGAGCGGGAATTCGGGGCGGAGGCGCCAGTCGCCCGCGCCCGTGTTCGCGATCCCGTTCGAGAAACGCAGGATCTCGCGTTGGTGCGAGTTCTGGAGGTCGAGATGCCGCGGGACGACGGTCTGGAGATTCGGGAGGAGGCCGTGGTCGGCGAGGACGGGGAGTGCCGGAAGGAGAAGGAGCGCGGTCGCGGCGACCACGAGGACGGAGCGCATGCGGCGGCTTGCAGGCGTCCGGGGGTCTTAGCATTGTCCTGAGAGAATGTACGTCCCCTCGTCGCCGCAGGACTGATGCATCGGTCGGCACCATCGCCGTGCATGGGCGGAGCCGCACCCCTCGCGCGGTCCGACCGCCCGGCCGCGAACGTGGCCGGAGCCGACGGGTGGCCGCGCCTCCTCTTCGTCGCATCCGTCCTCGCCGTCGTCTACTTCGCCGCGGCGAAGCTCGGCCTCGCGCTCGCCTCGATCCACCCGAGCGCGAGCGCGATCTGGCCCCCGACGGGGATCGCCCTCGCGGCGGTGCTGCTCTTCGGTGCGCGCGTCGCGCCGGGCGTGTTCCTCGGCGCGTTCCTCGCGAACGTGACGACCGCGGGGACGGTGGCGACGTCGCTCGCGATCGCCGGCGGCAACACGCTCGAAGCGATCGTCGGCGCCGCCCTCGTCGTCCGCTTCGGACGAGGTCGACGAAGCTTCGAGAGCGCGCGGGGCGTGTTCGCGTTTGCGCTCCTCGCAGGGTTCCTCGCGACGACTCTAAGCGCGACCGTCGGCGTCACGAGCCTCACCGCCGCCGGCTTCGCGCCGTGGGAGGACTACGCCGTCATCTGGACGACGTGGTGGATCGGCGACGCCGCCGGAGCGGTCGTGGTCGCGCCGCTCCTCCTGCTGTGGTCGGGGCGGTGGCCGCGACCCGCGAGCGCCGGACGCGCGGCCGAGGCGGTGTTCGTCGGCGCGTGCCTCGGCCTCTCGAGCCTGTCGATCTTCACGGGGATGCTCCCGTTCCTCGCCGCGAACTCGCCGCTCTCGTTCCTCCCGTTGCCGTTCGTCGTCTGGGGCGCATACCGCTTCGGCCCGCGCGGCGCGGCATCGCTCACGGCCATCCTCTGCGCGGTCGCGACGTGGGGCACGGTCCGTGGGACAGGGCCGTTCGGCGCGTCGGGCCCGGGCCTCCTCCTCCTCGGGGCGTTCGCGGTCGTCGTGGGCGTGACGAGCCTAGTCCTCGGCGCGGTCGTCGTCGAGTCGCGACTAGGGAGCGCCGAGCTCGCGCGCGAGAGGCGGCGCTTCCAGGCGATCATCGATCAGTCCCCCATCGCGGTCACGTCGTTCGCACCGGATGGGCGCCCCCTCCGGGTCAATGCCGCCGTCCTCGCCTTGCGCGGCATCACGCGGGCGCAGGCCGAGGCTACGATGGGTACGTACAACCTCTTCGAGGACGAGCAGCTCGCGAGCGAAGGCGTGCTCCCGCTGCTCGAGCGCGCGTTCGCAGGGGAAGTCGTCCGCGTTCCCGCCTTCCGCTACGACCCCGCGAAGCAGGGCCGACCCGGGCGCGCGCGGTGGATCGAGGTCTTCGCCTACCCCGTGAAGGACGAGACCGGGCGCGTCCAGGAGGTGATCGTTGCCCAGGAGGACCTGACGGAGCGGAAGAGCACCGAGGAGGAGGTCCGGGTCGCCCACGCGCGCTTCAAGGTCGTGTTCGAGGAGGCAGGTGTGGGCATCGTCCTGTTCGACCCGGTCGGCAGGGTCCTCGACGTCAACGGCACGCTCGCCCGCATGCTCGGCTACGAGCGGGGGGACCTCGTCGGGCTCGGGGTCGACATGGTAGAACGGGTCACGCACCCGGACGACTTCGCGTCGGACCTCGCGCTCTTCAAGGAGCTCGTCGAGGGGAAGCGCGCCCGCTACGACCTCGAGAAACGCTACGTGAGGAAGGACGGGACCGTCCTGTGGGGCCACCTCACGGTCTCGATCGTGCGGGACGGAACGGGTGCGCCGCGGTACGTCGTCGCGACCGTGCAGGACATCAACGCGCGCAAGGGGACCGAGGAGGAGATCCGCCGATATCGCGACCACCTCGAGGAGCTCGTGCGCGAGCGGACGGACGAGCTCGCCGGCGCGAACCGCGACCTCGAAGCGTTCACCGCGCGCGTCTCGCACGACCTGCGAGCGCCGGTGCGCGCGGTCGAGGTCCTGACGCAGGCGATCGTCGAGGACCACGGGAGCACGCTGGACCCGGCCGCGCGCGGGCTCCTCGAGCGCGTGACGGCAGAGTCGCGCCGCATGGCGAAGCTCGTCGACGACCTCCTCCGCCTGTCCCGGTCGACGCGCGATGGGCTCCGCAAGGAGGCCATCGACCTCGGCGCCATCGCCCGCGAGGTGCTCGGGGAGCTCCGCAAGCGGGAGCCGGAGCGTCGCGTCGAGGTCGTCGTCGCGGACGGGTTGGAGGCGACCGGCGACGCGTCGTTGATGCGGGTCCTCCTGGAGAACCTCGTGGGGAACGCATGGAAGTTCACGTCGAAGCGGCTCGGCGCGCGCATCGAGGTCGGCGTCACGGAGATCGACGGCGAGCGCGCAGTCTTCGTCCGCGACAACGGCGTCGGATTCCCGCAGGAGCGGGCCGGCGAGCTCTTCCGCGCGTTCGCGCGGCTCCACTCGGACGCCGACTTTCCCGGAACGGGCATCGGACTCACGACGGTGCAGACGATCGTCGCGCGCCACGGCGGCCGCGTGTGGGCCGAGTCGAAGCCCGGGCAGGGCGCGACGTTCTTCTTCACGCTGCGCGAGTGAACGGTCAGAGCGCGATCTCGATCCCGTACGCGCGCTCCGGCACTTCCTTGTGCACGACCCAGAGCGCCTCCTCGGGCCCGCCGGCGTCGAGGAGCTCCTTCGCCCGCTTCGGCACGGTCTTCGGCCCGAGGACGGCGCCGGGGTAGCGCGGGTCGTCCATGTAGTCCGTCTCCCAGAGCATGCGGCACGCCACGCGCAGGTCCGCCGCCCCGAGGTCCGCGAGCGCCGTCGCAGCCTCCGCGGGGGCGGGAGCCGCGCGGCCGACGCCTGCGACGCCGTCGGCGACGGCCTTCTGCCAACCGTCCTTGCCGACGAGCACGCTCGGAAGGAGCCCGTGCACGTTCGCCGCGGCGACGAGCGGCGGCGAGAAGTGCTTCACGGCCTTGTCGCGCGCGAGGCCGACCGTGTCGCAGCGCCCCGCGAGGTCCGCGTACACCTCGGGGGTCCCCGTCTCGCAATGGATGATGACAGGACACCCCGCGTCCTTCGCGAGCGCGAACTGGTGCTCCATGAGACGGTTCGCGGCGTCCCACACGTCGGGCGCGACCGGCGTCCAATGCGGCCGACCGACCTCGCCCATCGCCACGGCGCGGCCCTCGCGAACGTAGCGCTGCGCGAGCTCCGACGCCTCGCGGTACACGCGCTCGGCGTCCGCGATCGCGTGCCCCGCCTCGAGCATCTTCGTGAACTCGGCCGGGTGCGGCGCGAGCGCGACCCAGAGGCGCACGTCCGGCACGTCCTTGCGGACCTCGTCGGCGAGTCGCAGCGTCGTCTCCATGTCGCGGCGATGGTCGTCGAGGGTCGCATTGAACCTGGGCGGGTCCCCGTAGGGCTTGTGCACGATCATGAGGTGGGTCCCGCCCGCCTTCGCGAACTCCCGCACGGCGGCCGCGCGCCCGCCCTTCGGGTCGAGGTGGAAGTGATTGTCGAACACGGGAAACCGCCTCATGTGCGAAGCACCTCCGGGCGGTTTCCCGTGTGAGATTCACCGTGGCCGTAGGACACGGGGTGATCGAACACGGGAAACCGCCTCGAGGGAGAGGGCACGCGGACGCACCAACGGCCGCGGCGCGAAAAGCGTTCCGCTCGGGACCGGCGCGCGCCTGCGCCGGATCCCGAAGCGTTGACATGGCTCCCGTCGTTGCGTCTACGTGGACCTCCCTCGCGCCGTCGTGCTCGGTGCTCCCTTCGCCGGGGCGGCCGCGGCAGGTGCCGCGCTCTCGCTCTCCCCGCAGCCCGCGAGCGCGCTCCTCCTCGCCGGCCTCGCGCTCGGCCTCGCGCTCGGGGCGTACGCGACGCTACGCCTCCGCGGCGACCTCGCGCCCGCGCTTGGCGGCGTCGCGCTCGGCCTCGCTCTCGTGTTCCGCGGGATGTACACGCGCTGTCGCGGGGAGGCATGCGCCGCGCTCGACCCGGTGTGGACCGGCGCGCACGTCGGCGCGTTCGCGGCCGCCCTCGCGGTCGTCTCGCTCGTGGCCGCAGCTCCGTTCGCGAAGGCGCTGCGCATCGGTTGGCCGAGGACCCTGCTTGCGATCGGGCTCGCGGCGCTCGCGTTCGTCGTGGACGTCACGGGATGGGTCGAGCGGGCGGGCGCGGAAGCGGCCCTCCCGTAGATTCAGTGCGCGCGGAAGACGAGGAGCGAACGTCCCACTCCGATGACGTCCCCCGGTTCGAGCGTGGCCTCGCCGCCGACGGGCAGCCGGGACCAGTTGAGGAACGTGCCGTTCCTCGACGAGCGCAGATCGAGCAGGCGGAATCCGTCCTTCCCGGGGAGGACCTCCGAGTTCTCCGCGGAGACGGAGGGGTCGAACGGGAGATGGATCGCGGATCCAGGCTTCCGACCTAACACGAGCCCGCGACCGTTCCCGCTCGCTTCGGTGCGGAGCGGGAAGACCTTCCCCTCCTCGACTCCGTGCACGAGGACGAGCTTCGGCCCGTCGGTCCACGTGGGCCCGTCCGCGCCCTCGAACGACTGCGTCGCGTACATGTCGGGGGGCGTGAACGCCTCGAGACGCGCGAGCGTCCGGACCTCCTCGAGGATCATGAAGAGGGCCGCTTGATCGAGGACGTACTCGTTCACGGGGCGGCCGCCGAGGCGTCGCGTCTTGTGGACGCGGAGGATGCCGGCGCCGAGGAGGCGGTCGACGTGGTTCTGTACGGCGGGCCGCGTGATCGAACGGTCGGGCGTGGTCCCCCGCTGCGTGACCGTCGGCGTGAGGTGGATCTCGTCGATCACGCGCGGCCTGCGGAGGAGCGAGAGGAGCTCGAGCCGGTTGGCGTCCGCCAGGAGCTTGAGGATCTTCTCGAGCGTCGCCAAGTCCACGGTAATGAGGGGCGCGGCCGAGTCCATGTGGCGTCCACTCCCTCCGACGGGATGAA
>DATDQL010000176.1:0-5021 GCA_035292305.1 Thermoplasmatota archaeon | reverse complement strand
GCCGCGGCCACGTCCTCTGCCACGAACGCGTCCCGCATCGCGATCACGGGCCGCGCGAGGTCGCCGAGACCGGCGACGGCGAGCTTGTCGCCCACGTCCGTGAGCAGCGGGACCACGTTCCCGTCCGGGACGAGGAGGCTGCCTTGCAGGTCCATGTCTCCCCAATGGTTGTAGGAGACCGGCAACGGGAGCGCGGTCACGCCGTACGACCGCCGCGGAGCCTCGTCAGGGCAAACCGACAGGGGAACGCCCGCCGGGCCCGCCGCCACGCTGAGGGCGGGAAGGGCGACGCTCGCGCCGACGAGCAGGATCGTCCATGATAGGGCCGCTCGGCGGTTCTGAGCCTCCAGTGCGCGCGTCGTCCTCATCCCTCCGAACGTACTCGGTCGATATGCTCAGGCGAGATCGCGCGCGATCTCGATGTGGCCGTGCATCTGCGGGCCGTGGAAGCCGCACACGTACCAGAACTTGACGACGTCGTCGAAGATCTCGACGGTGTCGAGGAGCGGTTGGCCGTTGCATGTCGAGGTCAGTCCCCCGACGCTCGAAGCGCTCCGGCACCACAGGGTGCTCTCGACATCGCAGGGGGGCCTGCTGGGCCTCGTGAGCTCGAGCTTCTGCGTGTCCTCGTTGAACTCGAGCTTCACGGTGACGGTGCGGGCGGCGTTCACCTGGAAGTCGAAGCATTCGTCGTCACCGATGTTCCCGTTCTTCGGTTGGTGGAACACCGCGTCGGTGTTGGTCCACGAGACGCTCTCGCCGCTGGCGATCTGGACGCACTCCGGCGCGAACCCAACGGTCTTCTCCGACACCGCGGCGCTGAACACCTGCGCGACGCCGTTGGAGCTCGCCTGGCACCCGAGCGGCAGGTCGACCTGCCCGACGCTGCCCGGCGCGATCGTGGCGACTGACGCGGTCAGGATAGAGAAAGCGATGACACTCCTCCGAATACTGGACAAACCTTGCAGCCTCCGACTGATTGCTGCGATATGTCCGGTGCAGCATCGCGGATACGGTGTCACTGGATGTGGTGACGAACGCGCGGTCCTGCCGAGAGAGGCTTCGTTTGCCGCGGGTCTGGACACGTCATGCGAAGCTGCCGACCTCGTCCGCGAACGCGTCGCCCTCGAGGTGGAGCACGTAAAGCCCTGTCTGCCGGTCGCTCGCGAGGATCGCCCCTCGGTGGACGACGACGTCCCACACGAAGGGGACGTTCTTCGCCGGATCCTCCTTCGCGACGGCCTGCTCGTGCGGGAGGTAGAGGCCGAGGATCACCGGATCGGCGACCTTCGCTGACGTCGAGGCGTCGAGGACCCAGACGCCGGCGTGGTTGAACGACAGGTACACGCGGCCCTCGACGACCTGGATCTGGTGCGTCGTCGTGCGGAAGAAGTCCGCGCCGACGAGGCCGGGCGCTAGCCACTCGCGGACGAGCGAGATGCGGGCCGTGTCGGTCGCGTCGAGGAAGAAGACCGCGGGAACGTCGTCCGTGTAGAGCTCCGGCGTCGCGACCACGATGCGCCGGTCGCCGACGCGGTACGCCATCGCGCTGTGGATCGCGCCGTGCCAATGGCGAGCGCCCTCTCCCGTCCAGCGCCCGAGGTCCGTCGGCCGTGCCGGGTCGGCGAGGCTCGCGAGGTCCACGCCGTTGTCGCCGTGCGCGAGCACGAGCAGCGGCTCCCCTGTCAGCGGGTCCGGCTGGAACGTCGCGTCGTGCGGGCCCGCTGGCCGTGACAGGCCGAGCGGCGCCGAGCCGGGGCCGACTCCCGTCGGCACGTACAGCCCCTCGGGGACGAGCTCGCGCCCGTTCGGCGTGTCCCGGGCGACGAACGCGCGCAGGCCATGGTCGTTCGTCGCGCAGTACACGTGCGTCGAGCCCGCGACCTCCGCGACGGAGAGCATGTGGCAGCCTTCGGGGGCGACCTCCGCGTACGACACCTGCTTCGGCGCCGACGGGTCGCGGACGTCCCAGACGACGATGCCGGCGAGCCCGCGCGCTTCGGCGACGCGCGCGACGTCCACGAGGGGCCGGTTCACGATCCCCTGCGAGCCCTGGTAGAGCCACTGCCCGCTCGGGTCGACCTTCACGTCGTGCGCCGTGGCCCAGGGCGCTTCCGCGCGCGCGACGACGCGCGGCGCCGCGGGATCGGAGACGTCGACGACGACGAACCCCGACGGCTCCTCGAACGTCGCCCCGCCCTCGATCGCGACGTACGCAAGGTCGCCGTGCGCCGCGATCTCGCCGATGTAGTGGTAGGGCTTCCCGTCCGGGCCAAGCGGCGTGTACGCGAGCTGCGCCATCGTCGGCGTGCCGAGGGCGTGGAGCGCCGCGTCCGAATGGTCGTGGTCGCGCGCGAACGCATCCCCGACCTCGCCGAGGAGGACACCGTCGGGCGCGGGTGAAGGGATGGGCGCGGAGAGGCACCCGGCGAGTGCCAGGACGACAGCCACCGCGACCCGCACGCGCACCGATGTGTCCGCGGCCTCTTGGAGGTGCGCCTCGACGAGGGAGCGGGGCTCGGCGTTCGGCCTCGCGACGCGGACGGGATCGCAGTCGGCCGATGCCTTGCGAGGCAGTCCGCGAAGACCGAACGACCGGGAGACCTACCCTTCAGGGCTGGTCCTTCGGTCTTCCGATCTGCGACGGTTCCCTCGCCTCGCCCACGATGCCGTGGCGAACCATCGAGTCACGGCAGATGCCGAGGACACGAGGCGTCACCCTTTTCCCTCGGGCGCGCCAAGCCTTCTCCATGGGCGACGCCGTCCACATCCTGGAAGCCGTGCACTGTGACGTGTGCGGGGCCGACTTCCCCTCGCACGAGGCGCTTCTTGGCCACGAGAGGGGCATCCACCACGGGACGCTAAGTTAGGGAGCCCGCATCCGCTCGGCGCGCGGGGTCTCGCGCGCGTCGCTGCGACGCCGCGCGAGTCGCGCGACCTCGGCGAGCGCGGTGACCAGGACGACCGCGACGAGGGCCGCCGTCAGCGCCTCCGTGCCGGAGATCGCCGCCGCACGCCAGAGCGCGAACACGACGGCCGTGACCGCGGCGAGGAGTCCGATCGCGGCCTCGGTGGAGAAGAGCATGGAGACGATGCGGTGCATGCGGGTCCTGGAGGTGCAAGAATTGCGGGCCCTCAAGAGCGTTCCTCATCGGCCGTCGTCGGCGCCGCC
Source organism: Thermoplasmatota archaeon (assembly GCA_035292305.1). GTDB lineage: Archaea > Thermoplasmatota > SW-10-69-26 > JACQPN01 > JAJPHT01 > DATDQL01. Next base: position 1,849 of record DATDQL010000176.1, on the reverse strand, counting down.
CGGAAGGGGCCACGACGCGTCGAACTTGGGCCGCGCTTCGGATAGACGAATCATCTCGCGACGAAGAAGTACACCGTGAGGAGCGCGCCCGCGGCGACGACGAACGCGCGCACCTTCGCAGGGTCCACGCGCTGCGCGTGGCGCGCGCTCGCCACGGCGCCGAGCACGCCGCCGACGGCCATGAGGCCCGCATCGAGCCACACGATGCGACCGGCGACGACGAACGCGACGATCGCGACGGCGTTGAGGGCCGCGCCCATCACGAGCTTCAGCCCGTTCATCGCGTGCACGTCCTCCATCCCCATCGCCGCGAGGGTGCCGAGCATGAGGAAGCCCATGCCGCCTCCGAAGTAGCCGCCGTACGTCGCGACCCCGAACCAGACGAGGGAGAACCCGAGGAGCGCCGGTCCGGACAGGGCCCGCGGGCGCGAGTGGCCGCGCAGGCGCCGCAGCAAGAGCGGAGCGCCCGCGAACACGAGCGTGGCGAGGAGGAGCAGCCACGGCACGAGCTCGCGGAACACGTCCTGCGGCGTGCCGAGCAGGACGAGCGCACCTGCAAGCCCGCCAGCGACACTCGCGCCGGCGAGGGCGAGCAGGAGACGGGGTTCGTGGCGCATCGCGCCGCGGTACGAGCGCGCGCCCGCGACGCTCGCGGGCCACAAAGCGGCAGCGCTCGTCGCGTTCGCCTCGATCGGCGCGACCCCGCTCAGGAGGAGCGCCGGGAACGTGAAGAAGCTCCCGCCGCCCGCCACGGCGTTGAGGCCGCCTCCGATCATTGCCGCGACGAACAGCATCGCGGCCTCGGAGAAGGGTGTCATGACGGCTCCGTCGCACGGTCTCCGCACTCGGTCATGGTGCCATCCGGCTGCCCCGCGTCACGGGCAGGCCTCGGGCCGCGAGGTCCGCGAGGAGCGCCTCCGTCGCGACCGCGTCCTCGCCGATCGCCTCGGGTGCGTGGACCCCGGGTCGCGTCCACCCGCGGCGCGCGAGAAGCCACGCGACGGCAGCGGTCGTGAGCCCGGTAGATCGTGTCATCGCGCTCTCCCCGCCGCGACGGAGGGCGTGCATGCGGTACGCGCCGGTACGGTCTCCGCGCGCGCCTCGGACCTCCATGAGCAGACGGTCGGGGTGCGGATCCGCCGCGAACCCGCGCGCGAGGGCGCGCGCGAGGGCGTCGGTCGCTTCGTCGCCGCGGAGGAGGCCGAGCGCCTTGAGCGCGCGCATCGTCTCGAGGTGACCGGGAAGGCGAAGCGTGAGCTCGACCATGTCGCGCACCTCCGGCCAACTCGTGAGGAGGGTTCGAAGGCCGTCGCTCGGGAACGCCTCGAGGACGCCGACCTCCTCGTCGATGAACACGCTCGGTGCGGCGTCGAGCGGATCCGGGGCGACGTCGGCACCGGCGACGCGCATCCGGGCCGGGCGGATGTACTCGTCGAGGAGGTCGCGCGCGTGGAAGTAGACGGCGTGGTGGAACACGGGCGGCGGGGCGAGCGGCATGCCGCCGACGAGGATCTCGATCCGGTCGAGGTCGCCGAGCTCTCGCCGAAGCGCCGCGGCGAGCACGTGCGAGAGGCCGGGCGCGACGCCGACATCGACGACGACCGGGATGCCCGCGAGCTGCGCGGCCTTGTCGAGGACGAGCGGCGATTCCGGTGAGAACGATACGTCCGCGACCGGGACGCGCGCGGCGACGAGGTTCGCGAGCGCGCGGTGCGCCACGCCGCCGGGCAACGCGAGCACCGCGGCCTCGGCGCCCGCGGCCGCGCGCCGCACGTCCGCGGCGTCGAGCCCGTCGACGCGCAAGAACGCGCAAGAGGCAGGCACGGACGGCGGTTCCCGCACGTCCGCG
>DATDQL010000175.1:0-5498 GCA_035292305.1 Thermoplasmatota archaeon | reverse complement strand
CGGCCTGCCAGTCCGTCTCGGACCCGTCGCCCCACACGGCGCGGAACGAGGTCACGGCGCCGGAGAGACCGGGCCCGCTGGCCGAGAGGTCGAGAGTCACCTCCTCTCCGACCGCAGGGAACCCGGAGCTCGCCGCGGCCTGAACGCGAGGAGAGACGGCCGAGCGACCGAGGAGCGTGAGGTTGCCGTCGACGCGGGCGAGCGCGACGACGCCGTCGCCGACGGCGTACGTCACGGCCGACTCTTCGGGATCCTTGGCGGGAGCGAGCGGCTTGCGCCAGAGGATCGCCGCATTCGCGGCATCGAACGCGTAGAGCACATCCGCGCCTTCGGCGGTCCTCGCGAGCGCGTAGAGGCGTCCGCCCGCGAACGCGAGCCCGTTCGTGAGCCAGTGCTCGGAGACTGTCGGGTCGAGTGTGAACGGCCAGCCGACTCCGCCCTCGGGGGTGTTGAACCGATAGATCGTCTGGTAGGACGTCGCGTAGAGGACGCCGCCGGCGAACACCGAGGCGGAGGTCCCGCCGATCTGCGCGTCCTCGCGTCCGAGGTCCTCCTGCCAGATGAGCTCGCCGGTCGCCGGGTTGAGGGCTCGCATGAACTGGTCGAGACGGAGGTAGACGACGTTCGGCGACCCCGTCGGACGCGGCGGGACGACGCGCGCGAATGGGTTGCAGAAGAGGCTCCGAGGTTCGTCGATCCGGCACCGAGTCACGTCCACCGTCCCCCGCGGTCCCGCACCGGGCGTGCTGTTGTGCGCCCAGAGGAGCGTCCCCGCCTCCGCATCGAGGGCCCACGTCGCCGTCTCGAGGCCCGAGCGGGCGCCACCCGCGGTGTAAGTCGTCGCGAAGACGTACGGCTCGACCACGGAGAGGTAGTACGAGCGCGGAAGCGAGTGTCCGACGCACGGCGCCCCGTCGACGGAGCAGGAGGACGGGAGGAGGCCTCGCACGGCCTCGGCGCTCGTCTCCTTGACCCACGTCCAAAGCAGGCGACCGGAGGCCGCGTCGTACGCGGCCGCGACGTCGACCGCCCCGAGGAGCGTGGCGCCGTAGCGGTCGCAGAACACGTAGAGGACACCCTGCGAGACGGCGGGCTCGACGCAGTCGCCTTCGTACGGATAGGCAGTGTAGCGTGGCAGATCCACGCTCCACGCGAGCGAGCCGTCCGTGCGGTCCCACGCGTCGATCCGACGGTTGTCCAGGGTGTAGAACCGGTCCGCGTCCGCGACGAATCGATCCACGAGGTCGACGGCCGACGCGCTTCCGGTGACGTCGCCGATGGGGCTCGGCTCGAGCGCGACGATCTTGACCGGCTCCGGCCGGTCGAGGTCGATCCGGAAGATACCGCTCTCGCCTTCGTACACGGCGCGGCGGTCGGTGAACGGAGGCCCGTTGTCCACGAAGCGCTCGCGCGGGGTCACGAGGACGTAGGCGACCCGACCTTCGAGGAGCACGCCGGCGGGCAGGAGGCCCGGGAGGCGCACGGTCCAGGACTCGTCGTCGAACTCCGGCCCAGGGAGGTCGGTCGCGCCCGTCCTGCCGGCATCCCCTCCCGCCTGCAGCCAAGTCCCGGCCGCGAGTGTGGGTGCGCTCATCGCGAGCGCGACGAGCACGAGGACGCCCGTCCTTGCAGCCCTGGGTCGTGCCGTCATTCCCTCACCCCTCCTGCCGCGGCGCCTCGCCGCGCGCGTCCGTCGGCGTGAGCGTGCGCGCCGCGACCGTGTTGTCCCGCGCGTACCATTCGTCGATGAGGGCGCGCACGCGCACCTTCATCTCCGCGGGCATCACGCGGTCGTGCTCCAGGACCTCGAGGAAGCTGCGGCGTTCCCACGTCGTGACCCGCCCGTCCGCGAGCACCTCCTCGAGCGCGTGCGCCATGCCACGCGGCAGGAGATCGAGGAGGTCGGAGAGCTCGTGGAGGCGGAGCGTCCGCGTGAGGTCGTCGATGCGGCGCTCGAGCGCCGCGGACTGCCCCTCGTCGAGGCGCCCGTCGATGAGGAGGCCGCGGACGTGCGCCTTGCGCTCGGCGAGCGCGCGCTCGCATTCGATGGGACGCGTGCGCGTGGAGGCGTAGACCTCCTCGATGCTCTTCATCTCGCGCTCGAGAGTAGTGCGGCGGCGGCGGTAGCGAACGACGCCGATGGCGCCGCCGATCGCGGTGCCCACAAGACCAAGGACGAAGAATGTGGCCTCTTGACGCTCGGCGGAGAACGCCCCCTCGAGGAACGTGGGTTCGGTCCCGCCCACATGGAAGACCTGCGTCGTGGACGCGGTCTGGTTCGCGTCGTTGCGGACCATGAACCGAGCGATCTTGTCGCCGGTAGAGTTGTACGTGTGCGACAGGACCGGGGAGGCCTGCCAGCCCGCGCTCGTGCCGCCGCCCCAGTCCGCAGCGAAACCCGTCGCCGGGCCGAAGGCGCCCGGGGCGGAGCCGGAGAGGTCGACCTCGACCGCTTCGCCGGCGCCTGGGAAGAGCGTCGAGGCGTCGGCTACCGGCTGCGGGGAAGCCGCGGTCCTTCCGAGGGCCGTGACGTTCCCGTCGTATCGGGTCACCACGGCGACGCCGCGGTCGACCGCGAAGCGGGTGCCTGCGCTGCCCCCGCCCCGCTCGTTCGGAAAAACGTGCTTCCACAGGACCCGCGCGTCCGTGAGGCCGATCGAGTAGATCGCGTGCGTGCCGTCGGGAGAGAAGGACTTGGCGTAGAGGTGATCGCGCGTGACGACGAGGGCGTATTCGCCCCAAGCTTCGGTCGTCGCGGCCGGGAGCGTGAACGGCCAGCCCGCCTGAGGGACGGGATCGTTGAAGCGCGCGAGCGTCTGAGACGATGCGACGAAGAGAACGCCATCGTCGAGCGCGGCGGAGGCGTCGGATCCCACGTTCCGGTCCGCCCGCCCGAGGTCCTCGGTCCACAGGACGGTGCCGCCGACAGGGTCGTGCGCGCGAAGGAACCTGTCGAGCTTCAGGTAGACGAGGTTCGCATCTCCCGTCGGCGACGGCGGGCCGATGGACCGGAGCGGAGAGCAGCCCGGTCGAGCCGAAGCATCGGTCCGGATGCGACACCGCGTCGCGTCGAAATCGGCGCCCCCGCCGGCGAGGGCCGAGCTGTTCGCCGCCCAGAGCGTGTCGCCGGTCGTCGCATTCAACGTCCAGGCGTCGTACTCGATCCCTCCGCGGGCGCCTCCGAGGCTCTCGGTCGTGACGTAGACGAAAGGTTCGACGATCGAAACGGCGCGGGGCACCGAGATGGCTTCCGTCGAACGGCAGAGACTCCCCGGGAGCGACGCGTCGCACGTCGGAGGTACGAGGCCTCGCCCCGCTTCCTCGCCCGCGGTCTTGGTCCAGGTCCAGCGGTGCTCACCCGTCACGGGGTCGAACGCCGCGGCGTACGTGATCGTCGGGAAGATCGTTTCGCTGGCCGCCTGGCACGCGACGACGACGAGCGTCTCGCTCACGGCCGCCGGGACGGTACAGGAGGGCTCGAACGACAAGGCGTTGTATTCGTGCAGGTCCGAGTGCCAGAGGAGCCTGCCATCGAGGGAGAACGTGTCGAGTCCGAGATCCGATGTCGTGAAGAGACGCTCCCCGTCGGAAGCAAGCGTCCTTCGGAAGACCTCGTACGGAAAACCGGGTATCCCGCTTTCGCTTTCGAGGTCGAACGTGACGACCGCGGAGACCTCGGCCGTGTCGAGATCGATGCGGAAGATTCCGGACACACCATCGACGCGTTCGGTGCACTCCGGGAGACTCTCGTCCGCGCAGCTGAACTCCGGCCTCGTCAGGACGTAGGCCGACCCGCCGAGGATGAGCGGGGATGTGTCGATGTGGCCGGGCAATCGCACGACCCACGCCACGTCGTCCCACTCAGGTCCCGCCTCGTCGGTGGAAAAGGTGCGCGCCGCGTCGTGGCCCGGCTGCAGCCAGTCCGCGGAGGCCGGCGCGGCGGCGAGGCTGACGAGCATGCCCATGAGCGCGGCTGCTCTTGCGACCTCCGGGCCCACGCGGGGCCAGGCCCCCTCGGGGGTCAAAAAGCCTGCTGTGCGTGGACCCGCCAAGGGCGCCAATCGGGCCAAGGACGCCAACCAGCGCCCAGGGCCGCCAACCCGGGTTGCTGACCCCGTCATGCGCCAGCCCTGCGTTCGAGGCCCCAGTGAACGTCATGCGAACCCTTTCGCTCGCCTTGATCCTGGGCCTGTCCGTGTCCGCCTTCGTCGCCGCGCCCGCGGCAGCCCTCTCCGGCTGCGGCGGCCCGTACGCGATCGCGGCCCAGTGTACGTTCACTTGCGGCGACCCGAAGCTCTCCGTGTGGGGCGACGCGAACAACCCCGGCGCCGTCGCCTGGGTGCAAGTCCAGGCGCAATGCGGCATCGCGGTCGGCGGCACGTTCACGACGATCTACAGCACCGGCTGCAGCGGCATCGGCCCCGGGTACGCGATGTGCGCGAACTCCGTCGCGACGCCCACGCCGTGGGTCGGCGTGCCGCTCACGGGCGTGTGCACCGTGAACGGGCAGATGGTCGGGAACTACATGTGCATGGCGTCCTGAGGGGCGCGAAGCGAACGTCGCGCTCCGCGACCTCCCGGCGTAGCGCGGGATCAACGCCTGCGGCCGGGAACGACACGGACGGCCTTCTCCCGCCGGAAGTCGGCGTCGAAGGTGGCGACACGGGTCGCGCCGCGACGCTCGGCCGCCACGAGGATCGCGCAGTCCGTGAAGCTGAGGCGGAATCGCTTCTGGGCCGAGAAACGCTCGAAGGTGTCCGCGAACAGGTCCGCGCACGGCACGAACTCCAACTCGTTGGATGCCACGAGCTGGCGCCCGACCCGGACCGCGGCCCCGAGCCCCCGCCTGGCGGCCATGACCGTCATCGTCTCGACGGCAACGTATTCGAGGAGGAGCCCGGGCCCCCACTCGCCCGCAAGGAAGGCCTGCATCCCGTCACGGGCGGAGGGGTGGTTCGAATCGTCCTCGTTGTGGAAGGAGACGAGGAAGCTCGTATCGAAGATGAGCACGGTTCAGATCCCGTACACGATCTCGTCGATCTCTTCGCTCGTGTGCTCCGTGCCCGGACCCCAGTGCTCTGGCACGATGTCCTTCAGGCTTCCGCTCTTGGGGAACGGTGGCGTCGCCGCGACGTACGCGCGGATGGCCTCGCTCACGGCCTCCCCGACGGTCTTGCCGCGGAGGGCCGCGTGGGCCTTGATCGCGCGGTAGGCGTCCTCGTCGAGGTTCCGGATCGTCGTGTCCACGAAGTGGTACTTGTGTTACAAGTAGTTCAAGGTGTCGGCGGGGAAGCGCCTTTGGAGTCTCGCTCGAACCACTCGTCCACGAGCCGCCGTACTGCCGCCTTCTGTTCGGGGTGCATCGTCGTCTCGCGCTCGAGCGCCGTCAGGAAGTGCTCGCGCTCCCAGCGCGTGACGCGGCCGTCCTCGAGCATGTCCCGCAGCTGCTCGACCATTCCGAGCGGCAGGAACTGGAAGCGCTCGTCGAGCGCGCCGAG
>DATDQL010000174.1:0-8024 GCA_035292305.1 Thermoplasmatota archaeon | reverse complement strand
CCGCCGCGCCGCCCGAAGGAGGCCTAAGGACCGATGACGGTCGACAAGGCCTGCCGTGATTGCCACTTCATCTCGCAGGCGGACGTTTGCCCGCAATGCAAGAGCACGAACCTCTCGAAGGACATCATCGGGTTCGTCGTCATCGTGGACGCGAAGAAGAGCCGCATCGCGCAGAAGATGGGCATCGACGCGCCGGGCAAGTATGCGCTGAAGGTGCGCTGAAGCGCGCACGCCCGGGAGCCGATGCCGCGAGGGTGGGAAGCGCTTTTGGGACGCCTTCGGATGCTGCAGCCCATGCGCGCGCTCGCGACGGTCTTGGTCAGCGTCCTCTTCCTGCCGACCCTCGCGGCGCAACCGACCGACTCGACGGTCGTCGGCCCCGTGGAGGCCTCCTGGTGGATCGGCGCCGCAGGCTCGGAAGGACCCGCCTCGAACGTGACGCCGGGCGCGGAGATGGCGCTCCACGTGACCGGCCGCGCGCTCGGGAACGGGACGTACCGCGTCGCCGTCGATGACATCCGCATCGCCTCCGGCGTCCTCGTCGCGGCGCTCGCGATCGACCCGCCGCCGACGACGGCCGCCTTCTCGAACGCGACGGGCCCCGCGACCGTCGCCGTCGCGTTCGCCGCGCCGTCGCTTCCTGGCACCGCGTCGGTGACGGTCACGCTCGTCGTCCTCGAGAACGCGACGGCCCTGCAGAACGCCACCGAGGTCGCGCGGAAGGAGGTGGCGAGCACGTTCCTCGTCGTCGCGCCCGCACCGCCCCCCGCCCCCGGCGTCCCCGTCTGGGTCTGGGCGATCGGCACCGTCGTCGTCCTCGGCGCGGGCGCCGCCGTCCTGCGCTTCCGCAAGCGCCAGGTCAAGGTCGCTCCCCGCAGCCGCACCCTCCAGGAGCTCGAGGTCGAGACGAAGGCCGAGAAGGCGCGGCCGAAGGACGCCGCGACGATCGCCGCCGAATACGAGGCCGTGCAGAAGAAGGAAGCCGAACGGCTCGCGACGCGCGAGGCGAGCATCCTCGACGCGAAACGCGCGGACATCCGGAAGAGCATCGACCTCGCGCGGCAACGCCATGAGCGCGGGGAGCTCTCCGCGTTCCAGTTCCAGAAGCTCAAGGAGAACAAGGAGAAGCAGCTCGCGGAGCTCGAGCGTCAGGGCGGGAACGGCGGCGCGGACTAGGCCCCTCGGTCTTGCGAGGAGCGCGTCGGTCGAAGCCCTCAAGTAGCCCACCCCCTTCTCGCGCAGTATCCTCGGAGACGGTGATCCGTGGTCCTCCGCAACACGTTCGGAACGCTCGCGACGTTCGACCTCGACGGCGAGCGGCTCACGTACTACTCGCTGCCCGCGCTCGAGAGGGCGCTCGGCCTCCCCGCCGGTCGCGTCGCGCGGCTGCCCGTGAGCATCCGGATCGTGCTCGAGTCGCTGCTGCGCAACTGCGACGGTAACGCGGTGCGGGAAGAGGACGTGCGCGCGCTCGCCGGATGGGACGCGCACGCGCCCGCCGACCGCGAGATCCCGTTCAAGGTCGCGCGCGTCATCATGCAGGACTTCACGGGCGTCCCGGCGATCGTCGACCTCGCCGCGATGCGCGACGCCGTGCAGCGCGCGGGCAAGGACCCGTCGCTCGTCGACCCGCTCGTCCCCGTCGAGCTCGTCATCGACCACTCCGTGCAGGTCGACTACTACGGCACGGCCGACGCGTTCCAGAAGAACGTGAAGATGGAGTTCGGCCGCAACGTCGAGCGCTACGAGTTCCTCAAGTGGGGCCAGCAGGCGTTCCGCAACTTCGACGTCGTCCCGCCCGGCATCGGCATCGTCCACCAGGTGAACCTCGAGCACCTGGCGAAGGCAGTCTTCACGGCCGACGCCGAGGGCACGGCCGGGGCGACGCGGCTCGCGTATCCCGACACCCTCGTCGGCACGGACTCGCACACGACGATGATCAACGGGCTCGGCATCGTCGGTTGGGGGGTTGGAGGCATCGAGGCGGAAGCGGGCATGCTCGGCCAGCCTGTCGCCTTCCTCACGCCGAGGGTCTTCGGCGTGCGCCTCGACGGCCGGCTCAAGGCCGGGGTCACGGCGACCGACCTCGTGCTCACCGTCACGCAGAAGCTCCGCGCGATCGGCGTCGTCGGACAGTTCGTCGAGTTCTACGGCGAGGGCGCACGGTCGCTCACCGTCGCGGACCGCGCGACCCTCGCCAACATGTCGCCCGAGTACGGGGCGACGATGGGCTTCTTCCCCACGGACGAGGAGACGCTCGCGTATCTGCGCGCAACGGGTCGCGACGAATCGCACGTCCGCCTCGTCGAGGCCTACTACAAGGCGCAGGGCATGTTCGGCGTGCCGCTCGAAGGCGACGTCGCGTACAGCGACACCGTCGTCATCGACCTCGCCGCGGTCGAACCGAGCGTCGCCGGCCCGAAGCTGCCGCAAGACCGCGTCTCGCTCTCCGACGTGAAGCGGGACTTCCGCGCGTGCTTCGAGGAGCCCGCCACCGGGCGGGGCTTCGGGATGGCCGGCAAGGAGTTCGACGGGCGCGTCCCGGTCGAACACCCTCCCGGGGAGCGCGGCGAGATCGGTCACGGGACCGTCGTCATCGCGGCGATCACGAGCTGCACGAACACGAGCAACCCGAGCGTCATGATCGCAGCGGGGCTGCTCGCGCAACGGGCCGTCGAGCGCGGCCTTCGCGTCCCGGGCCACGTGAAGACGAGCCTCGCGCCCGGCTCGCGCGTCGTGTCGCGCTACCTCGAGCAGGCGGGCCTCCTCACCTACCTCGAGAAGCTCGGCTTCGCCGTCGTCGGATACGGATGCACGACGTGCATCGGCAACGCGGGCCCTCTACCCGCGGCGGTGTCCAAGGCCGTCGTCGACCACGACCTCGTCGTCGCGAGCGTCCTGTCCGGGAACCGCAACTTCGAGGCACGCATCCACCCGGACGTCCGCGCGAACTACCTCATGTCGCCGCCGCTCGTCGTCGCCTACGCGCTCGCAGGTAGCGTCAACGTCGACCTCACGCGCGACCCGCTCGGCCACGACGCGCGCGGCGCGCCGGTCTTCCTCCGGGACCTCTGGCCCTCGCACGAGGAGGTCCTCGCGGTCCTCCGCTCCGCGCTCGTGCCCCTCGTCTTCCGCGAGATGTACACCGACGTCTCCCGGCAAAGTCCGATCTGGACGAACCTCCAGGTGGGTGCGGGAAAGACGTTCCCGTGGCGCACGGAGAGCACGTACATCCAGGAGCCTCCTTTCTTCACGAAGTTCGACCCCGCGCGCGCGCCCGGCGTCCGCAAGGTCGAAGGCGCGCGGCCGCTCATCATCCTCGGCGACAACGTCACGACGGACCACATCAGCCCGGCGGGCGGTATCTCCGACAAGGCACCCGCGGGGCAGTACCTCCTCGCGAGCGGCGTGCGCAAGGAGGAGTTCAACCAGTACGGCACGCGGCGCGGCAACGACCGAGTGATGACACGCGGCACGTTCGCGAACACGCGCATCAAGAACCAGATGGTCCCCGGCGTCGAAGGCGGCGTGACGAGGCACATGCCCGACGGCACGACGATGAGCGTGTACGACGCCGCGATGCGGTACGAGGACGAAGGCGTCCCGCTCGTCGTGTTCGCCGGCAAGAACTACGGGACGGGCAGCTCGCGTGACTGGGCCGCGAAAGGTACGAAGCTCCTCGGCGTCCGCGCCGTCGTCGCCGAGAGCTACGAGCGCATCCACCGGTCGAACCTCGTCGGGATGGGCGTGCTTCCCCTCCAGTTCCCGACCGGCGTGAGCGCGAACACGCTCGGGTTCGACGGCCGCGAGGTCGTGACGTTCCGCGACCTCGACGACGACCTGAAGCCAGGCCAGCCCATCCCGATGGACTACGTGAAGGGCGACGGCTCGAAGGGCACCGTGACGCTGACCGCGCGCGTGGACACGCCCATCGAGGTCGAGTACATGAGGGCAGGCGGCATCCTCGATTTCGTCCTCCGCAACCTCCTCAAGAAGGCGTGACCATGCCGGCAAAGCGTGCGAAGCCGAGCGCGGGGAGGACGGTCGCGGGAACGAGCGCCCGCAGCGCGACCCGGCGGCCGGGGAAGGACGCGACCGCGCGCCAGCGAACGCCCGCGAAGCGCCCCTCCGCCGCGGCGAGACCTGACGCCCCACAGCGCGCGCCGCCGAAAGCGCCCCGAAAAGGGGGCAAGGTCGCGTCGAGGCACGCGGTCGCGAAGATCCCGAACCTGCCCCCGAAGGCGGCGGCGCCGAAGACCATCAAGTACCCCGGCGCGCACGTGCGCATGCGGATCCCGATCGCGACGTACGAGGCCGCGAAGGACGCCTTCAAGGCGCCCGTGAAGGCGCAAGGGCTCAAGTGGCAGTACCTCGGCCCCGGCCAGGGCCGCTACTTCGACGACAAGGTCGCGATCTTCGCGAAGTTCGGCGACAACGTCGACTACAGCCTCCGCGGGGACGCGAAGCGCGTGCAGCAGATCGTCGACGAGTGGCGCCGTCTCGGCGCAGCCGACGTCACGGAAACGGCGCAGGCGGAGGACGAATCCGCCGCGCTCAAGGCCTGGAAGCTCGACGAGCCCGTCCGACGCCCCGGCGAGCCCGAAGGCTTCCTCAACCGTCGCCGCGCCGAATGGGAGGCGCGCAAGCCTCGATGATCTGCCCGAAGTGCCGCACGATGGGTCGGCCCTCGCCGGGCCGCGGGTTCCTCTGCGGGAAATGCGGCAACCGGTGGAAACCCGACACACCCATGATCGTCCGCGGCAGCGAGCAGCGCCGCATCGACAAGCTCGACGATCTCGGCGTGATCGACGACCCCTCGAAGTTCGAGATGCAGATCTGGCCCATCGACCAGACGATCCGCTGCGGCCAATGCGGCACGTGGGGCGCGTACTATTATCAACGGCAGACGCGCAAGAGCGACGAGCCGCCCACGACGTTCTACCAGTGCACGGGCTGCAAGAAGAAATGGAAGCGAAGCAAGTGAGCTACTTCGGCGCCGCGACGTCGCTCACCCGAGGTTCCGCCCAGACCCACCCGAGCGCGCCGAACGCCGCGCGCATCGCGTCGAGCGCCGCCGTCACGTCCCGCGTCTTGAACAGCATCTTCCCCGAGTCGAACACCGAGAACTCGACCGCACCCGCGCGCAGCACGAGGATCGAACCGGCGTTCACGAGCGCCTCGAGGCCTGCGGCCGGCGCCCGGCGCTCGAGCTCCATGAGGTCGAGCCCTGCTCCGACCTCCGGCTCCGTCTCGTACCCCGCGCGGTTGCGGCACGGCCGGAGGACGCCGTAGCGCGGCGCGGACGCGGTCACGACCGCGGGGAGGCGGGGGTGGGATAAGAGCGTTGTCCCGACGTCGGCGGCGCGGAGAGAAGGGTCCACCGCGGGCCTTGGATCCCCCGAAGACTTGGGGGTCTTGGAAGACTTCAGGGTCGTGGAATTCTTCGAGGCCCTGGAAGTCCTCGGGTGCGTGGAAGTCCCGGTGTCCCGCGCCTCGACGCACCACCGCGGCCTCCCGCGGCTCCGTTTCGGCATCGCTTTATACGCCGCCCGCGCTCGACGCGGCCGGGATGCACATGCCGACGGTCGAGCAGCTACTGTCTCAACTCTTCGAGGGCCGCGGATATCAGGTCGTGTCGAACCAGGTCCTCGAGGGCGCGTCCGGCGCGCAGTATCGGGTGCCGGTCCTCGCGAAGGCGAGCAAGGACACGGTCCTGGTCTGGGTCGCGACGGATGCGTCGGTCACGGTCGCGGATGCGGAGGCGATGACGGCCGCGGTGCACGACGTGGGGGCGGACCTCGGGGTCGTCGCGGCGATGTCGGGGGCCGAGCCGGCCGCGGTGGCGGCGGCGGCGCACGGCCGGGTCGAGGTCTGGTCCCGGGGACGTTTCGCGCTCGAGATCGGCGAGTCCGTGATCCATGCCGCCGCGGATGCGCATCCGACGCTCACGCGCGTGCCCGCCGCGCCTGTCGCTTCGGAGGGTCCCCTGCCCGCGACGCCGATGGCCGCGCAGGCGCCGCAGGTGCCGGTCGCGCGCTCCCAGCCGCGGGAGTTCGGGAGCCTCATCCAGAAGGCCGCGGCCGCCGCGGACTCGTCCCACGGTTCGGGCGCCGCGATGTTCCTCCCCTCCACGCGCCGTGTGGAGGACCGGCCGACGGCGCCCCCCGGCCCGCTCGCCTACGCGTGGGGCGGCGGCGCGAACGCGAAGTCGTACAACCCGAACGCGACGCGGATGCCGGGCCACGCGACACGTCAGGTGGACCAATGGGGCAACGCGGTGACGACGCCTCCGGTCGCGCCCGCGGCGGTCGCGACGCAGGCTCCGGCCCCGCACGTTGCCCCGGCGGCGCAGGCGCTTCCCCCGCCTCCCCCGCAGCCGCAGGTGCGGAAGCCCGAGGAGGGTCAGGCGCTCGCGATGCGCGTCGACCAGAACAAGGCCGCGGAGATCGCGGCCGGAACGGTCGGCGCAGTGCGCGGGATGCGGTTCGTCCTCGAGCCGTCGATCGCGTTCTCGTGGGCTTGGGCCGGGTGGATCGAGGCCGGGAAGCCCCCGCTCGAGACGAAGGGCGTCATGCTGGTCTCGCAGCTCGACGGCGCGATCCACGAGGTCGCAGAGCCGGACTGGACGCCGGCCCCCGCGGCGGAGCACGCCGAGGGCCACCTCACGGCCGTCGACGTCTACGAGAGCGTGAAGAGCCGGCTCGTGAAGCTCGCGACGCGCGAGGTCAAGGTCTCGCGCGAGGTCGGCGGCGAGGAGGTCTACGAGAAGAAGCGCGTGGGTCCGCACTCGCCCGACGAGGCCGGGTTCGAGCACCACGGCGTCGTGTTCGTGCCGACGTGGATCGTGCAGGGCGAGCGCGGCGAGGTCCGCGTGGACGGGTTCACGGGCGAGGTCCACGGTGCGCCGCCGCCGCCCGCGGCCGCGCCCGCGCCGAGGCCGACGGGCGCGCAACTCCTGTCGTAGAGGACCGCGCTTCGCCGCTCCGGCCAAACCTTTTTCAAGGTCGGGCGTCTCGCCGAGGCGTGCCCATCCGGCCCGTTGCGGCTCCCCGCGATCCGTGGGAGGCGTTCCTCCGCCTCCACGAGCCCGGGACACCGGGGCTCCTGCTCGACGCGCCGGCCCTTTCGGGGCCGCTTGCGGGCTGGGCCTACGTGGCGACCGCCCCTGCGTGGGAGCGCCGCGGCGGGTTCGAGCTGCTCGACGCCGACCTCGGCCCGGCCGCTCCCGACGCGCGCGTCCCATGGACGGGGGGCCTCGCGGGCTTCGTGTCGTACGACGCGGCGCGCCGCCTCGAGCGCCTCCCGGACCTCGCCGCGGGAGACCGCGACGTCCCGGACCTCTTCGTCGCCCGCTTCGACCGCGTGGTCGCGTACGACCTCGCCGCCGGCGTCGCGTTCGCGTGCGCGCCGGACGAAGCGCGCCTGCGCGAGGTCGTGGCGGCTCTCGCAGGGCCTTCGCCCGCGCTCCGCGAAGGCGGCTGGACGCCGCCCGTCCCGGAGCAGTCGGCGAAGGAGTTCGAGGCCCGCGTCTTCGACGCGAAGGCGTACGTGCGCGAGGGCCACGTCTTCCAGGCGAACTTGAGCCAGCGCCTTTCCGCGCCGTTCGCCGGAGACCCGCGCGCGCTCTACGCGCGCGTGCGTCGAACGAACCCTGCGCCGTTCGCGGCGTACCTCGACGCCGGTGACTTCCAGATCCTCTCGACGTCGCCGGAACGGCTCGTCGGCCTCGGCGGCGTCGAAGCGTTCGCGCGTCCCATCGCAGGCACGCGCCCGCGCGGCGAGACGCCGGCGGAGGACGTGGACCTCGAACGGGAGCTCCGTACGGACGAAAAGGAGCGCGCGGAGCATGTGATGCTCGTCGACCTCGCGCGCAACGACCTTGGGAGGGTCGCGCGCGCGGGAACGGTCCGAGTCGCGGAGTTCGGGCGCGTCGAGAAGTACGCACGCGTGCAGCATCTCGTGTCGGACGTGCGCGCCGAGCTCGACGAGGGTCGCACGCCGCGCGACCTCGTGGAAGCGGCATT
>DATDQL010000173.1:0-4473 GCA_035292305.1 Thermoplasmatota archaeon | reverse complement strand
GTGCCGCCCGCGACAGGCGGCGCGGAGGAGCCCCTCGGGACGTTCGAATGGGAAGGTCGCGTCCTCGTCTCCGCGGCCGAGGGCCTGGCGCACTCCCGCGAGCTCACCCCCGTCCTCAAGCCTGTCCTGGAGGAGGGCTTCACCGTGGACATTGCGGGCGCTCCCCGCGCGATCCGCGTCGAGTTGTTCTGGAACTCGACCGGTGTCGGCTCGCAGTTCTGGATCCGCGCCCACAGCCCCCACGCAGCGAGCGAGGAAGGGCACGCCGTGAAGGACTACAATTCGGAGTCGAGCGGGGAGCGCCGCATCTGCGTCGAGATCGATCCAGCCGAGGTCGTGCCCGGGCACTGGATCTTCATGGGCCGGCCGTCGGACCGGACGTCGTTCGCGGGCACGTTCACGATGAGGATCACCTCGCCAGGCGCGACGGTCACGCTCTACGAGGAGCCCCACGGGCACCCCATGACCGACCTCGTCGGCGTCACGGGCGACTCGTTCGAGGAAGGCACGCTCGTCGACTGCTGACCGGCGTGAACGCGCGCCCGCGCGATCCGCCCCGTCCTCGTCCCCTACACGACCCCGGCCGCGTCCAGCAACCGCTCGAACGCCTCCCAATGCGGAAGCACGCGACCGTCGCGCGACATCGAAAGCCGGAACCGATCGAATCGGACCTTGCCCGTACGCGAAACACGCACCGACGTCGTATCCCACGCGGGCGACGACGGGCGCGCGGGCGCGGGGCCTTCGCGAGCGCGGTACCGGAACTCAGGCGCGGGTTCGTCGGAAGGGAGCGGCGCGTACTTTCCGTCGCGGTCGTCTTGCATGTGGCGAGAATGGAAGCCGCTGTGGGCTTGGCCTTTGTCCGGAGGTCGCGGCGACCTCGGGATGCGTCTACCCTTTCAGGCAGCCCGTCCACTGTTTGAACGAGGTGCGGCCCATGCAGTCGAACGCCGGGATGCAGAGGTCGGTGCACATCATCGGCATCACCCCTTGAGGCAGCTGCCCCATCCCTTGAGTTGGTTCGACGACAGGCAGTGGAAGAGTCCGCCGCCGGGCGGGCAGACGTCGTAGCAGGCGAAGGCGAGTCCCTTGCGGAGCTTCATGTGCGCGTGGCATCGCGCAGGCGAGGTTTGGACCTTGCGCGGCGATTCGACCCCCTCCCGCGCAACAAGGTTCTTGCCACCCTCGGTGGTCGCTCGTCCGTGCGTGCCCCGGCCCTCGCCGTCTTGGTCCTCCTCTTCGCCGGGTGCCTCCAGCCCGACCCCGAGCCCGTGGCGGCCCAGGCGTCGGAGCCTATCGTCATCCTCGACGAGGCGCGGCCGGACACGAGCTTCGGCGAGATCGTGACCGGCCCCGCGGTCGGTCCTGACCTGAACGCGACGACCGCGGCGCCGCCGCGGCTCGTGCGCGGCGAGTGGTGGCGCATCGAGTTCTCGTCGGGCGTGTACGAGGGGACTGACGAGGTCGTTCGCGTCGTCGCCGACGTGTACGAGAACGGGTACGTGTTCGGCATGCCGCACGAAGGGTGGTTCAAGGAGGCGATCTCGTACCACGCGCCTGCCTTCGGGGACGTGGACCTCGCGCTCTCGTACGCGACGCACAACGAGCTCTTCGAACCGGTGCGTTTCCCGCTCGAGGAAGGCGCGACGTGGGAGACGGTCTTCGCGACGTCCCCCTACGTCGCGACCGTCGAGTCCGCCGACGAGACGATCGCCGTCATCCGGTTCGACACCGCCGGGGGTGCCGCGGACCCGGTCACGCAGCTCATGACGGCGGCCGGAGCCTTCCCCACGGACACGGGCATGCGCCTCACGTACGACGCGCAGCAGCACGAGGTCGTGAAGTTCGAGTCCGTCATCGGCATGTGGGAGGTCGTCGAGCACGGCTACGGCTTCGAGGGATGGGTCACGGTGCCGCGCGGCGAGCACACCGCGATCGACTACGGGACGTTCGGACCGGCCTCGCCCGGCGAGCCCGTCGTCCGGCGCTCGCTCGAAGTGTCCGGCGGCTTCAACCGGCTCACGATGATGCATCTCGTGCTCCCGATCACCGCGGGCGCGTACCGGCTGACGTCCGTGCCGCCGGTCGGCGACGCGTTCGTGACCGAGGTCGTCGGGCAGCCGGCGTTCACGCTCCGGTTCTATGAGGCGCGCGACCCGGACGGGACGTGGCAGCAGGAGGATCTCGTCGGGGGCGTCGGCGCCACCTACAGCATGGGCATCGCCTACCACCAGTACGATATCCGCCTGCCGGACGGCGCCCGAAGGACCGACCACAGCCACCCGGTCATCCGCTAGGGTCAAGCACTCTCGGGGCTTTCGCGGCCCGATGAAGCTCCGCAACCCGACGCGCGCGCTCTGGTGTGGTCCGACGAGCTGTGGTCCGTGCTACGGCATCAAGTGCCTGCTCCCGAAGGACTGCAACAACTGCTCCTGATCCCGGCCCCGCGCCTCGGGCCCGCCGGAGATCGTCCGACTTGCGGCATCGCGCCTCCTAGGGTGCGGGACGCGTCGTAACGTTCCGGAGGCTCGGCGGCAACGTTGAAGCGCCTCCAAGTCGGCGTCGGGAGCCGTGCCGGACGTGACTCCCGAGATCTTGTGGATGCCCGCGTGTCCGCGATGCGGCCGAGAGCATCGGGGGCTCGTGTTCCTCCCGGGCACCGGGTCCGGGCCCGCCGACACGTCGCACATCTACGCGCACTGGAGGTGCGAGGCGTGCGGGAGGCTGAACTACCTCCCGCAGAGCCAGTGGGTCAGCGCAGGGATCCTGCACGTGCCAGGGCCCGAGGGTGCCGCGGCGATCAAGTGAGCTTAAGGACGTCGAAGCCGCGCGCGCCGTTGCCCACGTACACCGCGCCCTCGTGGTAGTACGAGGCCCACGCCGTGCCGTCGTCCGGCGCGACCTGGGCGAGGGACATGGGCTCCGCAGGGTCGCCGAAGTCGACGAGGACCGTGCCGGCGGTGTAGAACGCGGAGACGACGAGGTTGGTCCCCTCGACGAAGTTGAAATTGTGCGCGGTGCACGGGATCGGCGAGCGGCCCTTCGGCGCGACGAAATGGCCGAGCAGCTTGGGGGCCGCCGGGTCCGTGAGGTCGTACGCCCAGAGGGCCCCGAGCGGCACGGGGTCGTTGCAGCCGGGCAGGAACACGCCGCCGGCCTCGTCGCCGAGCACGAGGAGCTTCCCGTCGCGACCGGTCGCGGCAGAGTGGTGGATCGTGATGAGCGGGTTGCGGATCGTGGACACGATCTTGGGCGCCATCGGGTCCGTCATGTCCCAGACCATCGTCTCCGAGATGCCCGCGCAGATGGCGCGGTCTCGCTCGGGCTCCGCGAGGATGTCGTGGCATCCGATGCTGAGCGACGTCGGCGGGAAGAGGAATTCGGTCGCCACTTTCGGCGCCTCGGGGTCCGTGATGTCGACGATCTCGCTGCGGTGGTGGTCGAACGGCGAGGCCGCGAGGTTGCCGGCGAGGTTGTACGCGCTGTTGAACACGAGGCCGGTGTCCCCGTAGGGGGTGTGCGTGTGCGAGCCGTACACGAGCGGCACCTGGGGGAGCACCATGGGCTCTGCGGGGTCCGTCACGTCCACGAGGCGGATGCCGCCCCCCGCGGCCGACCCCGGGCATTTGTCGTCGCCTTGCCACGAGATCGTGACGATCCGTCGGCCCGAGGGGAGGTCGACGACGCCGACGTCTTTCCCCGCACACTCGACGCTCGACACGAGGACGGGCGCCGCCGGGTCGCGGATGTCGACGACGTGCGTGCCCGAGCCCGCGGACACGTACGCATACCCCGGTTTGAACGCGATGTCGTTCGCGCCGTCGATCGGGACGAGCGCGAGTGCCTCGATGCCGGTGATCTTCTCGGGGAGCGCGAGCGGGCCCGGGAGGTCCGAAGGCGTGGACGACGCGCCGAGATCGGCGGAGGGCGCCTGGATGCATCCGGCCAGGACGAAGGCGAGGCCTGCGAGGAGCGTCCGGGACACCATGCACGTCGCATGACGCCTCGGGGGGTCGTCCTTTGTGGCGCGCCCCTTCGCCGGAAGGCGTCTGTCTCGCGCTCAGCTCTTCACGTCGTACACGAGCTGAAGCGCGACGTCGCGGTTGAACACGTCGAGCGTCGAAGGTTCGTCGATGTCGAATCCGGGCTCGGCGAGTTCGCCGACCTTTCGGAGGAACTCCTTGACCGCCGGTCGCTCTTCCGCGATCTTCGCGAGCGGTCGGGGGTGCGTGCCCTCCGGGAATTCGAGGATGCGGATCATCCTGTCGCCCTGCCAGAGCAGGGTGTTGCGCGTCGCACCCATGGCCGCCGCGAGGTGGCGCGCGCCCTCGGGGTCGTCGAGATGTTGCAGGAGCTTGTCGGCCATGCCAGCCTTTGCGCGGGAGGAGACGCCGACGATCATCGGGGAGGGAGGAGGTGTCGATGGCTTGGCGCTTGCGTCCGTGCACGGGTCGTGAGCGAGACAGGCGGCCC
>DATDQL010000172.1:0-10796 GCA_035292305.1 Thermoplasmatota archaeon | reverse complement strand
CACACCATGGCGGCGGGTCCGTTGATCGTCATCGAGGTCGTGACCTCGTCGAGGGGGATCCCGGCAAGGAGGATCTCCATGTCGTCGAGCGACGAGACCGCGACGCCGACCTTCCCGACCTCGCCGCGCGAGAAACCGTGGTCGGAGTCGTATCCTTGGAGGGTCGGGAAGTCGAACGCGACGCTGAGTCCCGTCTGGCCGTGCTCGAGGAGATATTTGAATCGCGCGTTCGTCTCCGCGGCGGTGCCGAAACCCGCGAACTGCCGCATCGTCCACAGGCGACCGCGGTACATCGTCGGGTGGATGCCGCGCGTGAAGGGGAACTCACCGGGCTCGCCGAGGTCGGCCGCGGGATCGAGACCTTCGACGTGCTCCGCGGTGTACAGGCGCTCGACCGGAGCGCCGGATACCGTGGTGAATTCCTTGCGTCGTTCCGGAGACTTCGCGAGGGCTTCCTTCAGCGTCGTCTCTTCGAAGCGGCGCAGCCGCGGTCCCATGGCGCGACGAAGATGGGCGCAGCACTTAAGCGTATCCGGGTCGGGTGCGGTGCGTGGTCGAGCGGCGTCCGTGGGTCACGTGGTCGTACGCGGTCGCGTGCGTGCTCGTCTCGTGGCTCGTCACCGGGTTCTTCCCGACGGACGCGACGCTCGAGCCCGTCGCATGGTCTCGCGAGGCGTGGGACGAGGGCGCGTGGGAACGTCTCGTCTTCGCGACCTTCGCGCACGCCGGGCTCTTCCACCTCGTCTTCAACCTCCTCACGCTCGTCGCGCTCGGCGCCGTCGTCGAACCCCACATCGGCTCCGTCCGCTACGGCGCCCTGCTCCTCGTGGCGGGCGTCGTCGGGAACCTCGCGCACGCGACGTTCTACGCGACGCCGGTGGTCGGGGCCTCCGGCGCGATCTTCGGCATCATCGGGGTCCTTCTCGCGCTCTTCCCGAGCGAGCGCGTCGTCGTGATCCTCTTCCGCGTGCCTGTCGCGATCGCCGCCGCGTTCTACGCGGCCGCCGTGTTCCTCGTGCCCTCGTTCACGGCCGCCGCACCGATCGCCCACGCGGCGCACCTCGGGGGCCTCGGCGCCGGCGCGCTGCTCGCGGCGGGCTTCGATCCGCGCGCCGCCGTCCGGCACGCGCCGTGGGTGGCCGCGATCTTCCTCCTCGCCTTCGCCGCCGTCGCATGGATGCGGGCGAACGACCTGCTGCGCGTCGGCACGATCTGGCGCGCGGAAGGAGCGCTCGGCGTGCTCGGGTTCCTGTGGATCCCCGTAGCGTGCTCCATCGGCATCGGCGCCTCCCTCGCAGTGCTCGAGTCTCAGGGGGAACGTGCGGAGGCGGGAGCGTGAACCTCCGCGTCGTGACGCCGCGGCCGTTCAACGCATCAACGCCCATCCCCGCCCTCGCCGAGGACCGCACGCACCCGCGGCTCCACTACGTGCGCGACCATTTCGACCGCCCGGAGGCGCCGGCCGATGCCGATGCCTGGCGCGTCCGCGTCCGCGGGCTCGTCGCGCGGCCGCTCGAGCTCGGGTTGGCGGAGCTCCGACAGTTCCCGTCGCGCGCCGTCGACGTCACGCTCGAATGCGCGGGCAACAGCCGTACGCGGTTGCGCCCGGTCCCAAGCGGCGTCGGATGGGACGACGGCGCCGTCTCCACCGCGCGGTGGACGGGCGCGTCCCTCGTCGAGATCCTGATGAGGGCGGGAGTCGAGCCCGGCGCCGTCGAGGTCGTGCTCCGAGGCGCCGACGGCGACGGGGAGACGGCGTACGCCCGAAGCCTTCCTCTCGACGTCGCGCACCACCCGGACACGCTCCTCGCGTGGGAGATGGACGACGCCCCGATCCCTCTCCTCCACGGCGGGCCCCTCCGCTTGGTCGTGCCCGGCTGGTACGCGATGGCGAGCGTGAAATGGGTCACCGACGTCGAGGTCTCGGACCGGCCGTTCGAAGGGCGGTTCCAGACCGGAGACTACTGCTACCTGGACGCCGAAGGCCGCGTGCTCGGGCCGGTGACGCTCGCCCGCGTCAAGTCGCTCCTCTACGAGCCCGCCGACGGCGCGCAGGTCCCTGCGAGCCGCGAGGTCAAGGTCCATGGTCGAGCGTGGTCGGGCGACGCGCCCGTGCGGCGCGTCGACGTCTCCACGGATGGCGGCGCGACGTGGCGCCGGGCGGACCTCGGCCCTTCGCTCGGCCCGTACGCGTGGCGGGCGTTCGCGTTCCGCTGGACGCCCTCGCCCGGCGCGCACGTGCTGGTCCCGCGCGCGACGGACGAGGCCGGCCACGTGCAACCGCTCGAGCCGCCGTGGAACCTGCGCGGGTACGGGAACAACGCGGTCGTGCCGGTCCGCGTGACGGCGAAGTAGGCCGCGCTCGGCGCGCCGCTTGAAGGCCACGAAGACCACGAGTCGTCACGAACTGCACGAATCCTCTCGAAACCTTGTGGTGCGCATGAAGCTTCGTGGTCTTCGTGGCCCTCAGACGGCCGCCTCAACGGGCCTACTTGCGTTCCCCGACCCGCACCCCCCACTCCCGCTCGCGCTCCTCAGCGCCCCGCGTCTCCGCCGCGTCGCCCGCGAGGTGCCACACCCTCGCCGCGCGGTGGAGCGCGCTGTCGGCGGTCTCCTGCCAGACCGACTCCCCGCGCGCGACGCGGCCCCGCAGGATCCCGGCCGCCTCGTCGTACGTCCGCGCGGCGGCGGCGTGGAGCGCCCGGCCCTCCTCGGGGAGGATGCGTCGGCGCAGGCGCGGCTCGAGCAGGTTCGACCGGGCGAGGGCCGACAGGAGCGCGTCCGCGACGAGCGGCTCCCGCGGGCCGCGCGCCCAGAGCGGGTCGAAGGCGGCGAGGAACGCCTGCGCGGTCGCCTCGTCGGGCGCCTCGAGGAGCGCCTCGCGCGGCGCCTGGAGCGCGGCGAGGAACGTGCGTGCGTCGGGGGTCACGGCGTCCTCGGCCGCGGCGAGCGCGGCGGCGGCCTCGTCGGAGAGCACCCTCAGCTCGTCCGCGCCCACGGGCGCGCGGTTCGGCGCGTCCGCGGTGTCGTCGCGGAGCAGGCGGTCGACGGCGCGCAGGAGCCCGTCCGCGACGAGCGCGCGAGCCTCCGGCTCGGGCACGGCGAGGAGTTCCTGGTAGCTGTCGGCGGCCCACGCGTACGCGCCGAAGAGGTCGGCTTCGAGCGCGCGGACGAGGTCGGCCATGCGGGAAGGATGCGGGTTCGCCGCTTAAGCCCTTCACAGCCCCAGCGTCTTCGCGATCGTCGCCCGCTGCATCTCCGACGTCCCTTCGAAGATGCGCGCCGCGCGCGCGAGCCGAAGGATCCGTTCGAGCTCCGTCTCGCGCGAGACCCCCATCGCGCCGTGGACCTGGATCGCGGCGTCCGCGACGCGGAACAGGGCCTCGGTCGCGTAGAGCTTCGTCATCGACGTCTCCTTGATGGGGTCGTTGCCGCGGTCGATCATCCACGCGGTCTTGAGCGCGAGCAGCTCCGCCAGCTCGCATTCGAGCGCGGCGTCCGCGAGCATGAACGACACGCCCTGGTACTTGCCGATCGGGCGGCCGAACGCCTCGCGCTGCTTCGCGTACTCGATCGCGCGGCCGAGCGAGAACCGCATGAGGCCGAGGCACATGCCGCCGATCCACACGCGCGTGTCGTTGATGCTCGAGAGCGCGACGAGGAAGCCCGCGCCTTCGCCGCCGAGCACGTTCTCGGCGGGCACGTGGCAGTCCTCGAAACGGAACTCGCACTGGATGCCGTTGCCCTCGATCGTGTCCTGCGGCTTCTCGACGACGAATCCCGGCGTGCCGCGGTCCACGATGAAGGCCGAGAGACCGCCGTACCCCTTGTCCTCGGGGTCGGTCTTTGCGAACACGACCGCGAACTCGGCGTACGGGCCGTTCGTCACGAAGTGCTTGTTCCCGTTGAGGACGTACGAGTCCCCGTCCTTGCGCGCGGTCGTCTGGATCGCGCGCACGTCGGAGCCCGCGCCGGGCTCGGTGAGCGCGAAGCATGTCGTCTGCTCGCCCGTCATGAGAGGCTTCAGGTACCTCTCGCGTTGCCGCTCGTCCATGTGCAGGTGCATGCGGCCGGGGCCGTCGACGGAGGCGAGCACGGGCATGGAGAAGCCGAGGCCGATCGAGAACACGTCGCGGAGGGCAAGCATCTGCGTCGTTTTCGGCACGTTCGCGCCGCCGACCTCCTCCGGCATCTGCATCGCGTAGAAGCCCTGCTTCGCGGACTTCCTCCGGATGTCGCCGGCCACACGCAGCACGTCCGCGTTCAGCCGCCCGCCGGCGTCGAGGAGGCGGCGCTCGTCCGCGAAGACCGAACGGAACTTGTCTTGGTACGGGATGACCTCGGCCTGGACGAAGTCCTTGAGGGCGCGCAGGAGCATGCGCTGGTCTTCGTCCGGCTCGAAGTCGACGGGCATGCAGCGCAAGGATGCCTTCGGCTAGGGGAGAAGCTTTTCTCCTCGGCGCAGGAGTAAGGCGGAGAAAGGGCCGGCCCTTTCAGTTCAAGCCCCCGAGCCGCCTTCGGACGGGCGTGCGCCCCCTCGAAGGCCTGCTCGTCGTCGACCTCTCGCGCCTGTACCCCGGCCCCTTCTGCACGGCCGTCCTTGGCTCGCTCGGTGCGCATGTCGTGAAGGTCGAGCCCTTGGGCGGAGGCGACGCCACGAGGTGGATGCCGCCCGTGGACGAAGCCGGGAACGGATGGGCGTTCGCGGCCGTCGATCGTGGGAAGGAGAGCGTCGCGGTCGACACGCGCGCGCCGGAGGGGGTGGAGATCGTCCGACGGCTCGCTCGGCGCGCCGACGTCCTCGTGGAGAGCTTCCGGCCTGGCGTGCTCGCGCGGGTCGGGCTTGGGGCGGACGCGCTCCGCGCGGAGAACTCGCGTCTCGTCGGTCTCTCCCTCGTGGGCTACGCGCAGGACGGGTCGCGCGCGGACGCGGCGGGGCACGACCTCAACTACCAATCCGTCGCCGGGACGCTCGCGCGCGCCGCCGACGGCGCGCCCACGATGCCCGTCGCGCAGGTCGCGGACGCGGCCGGCGCGATGTACGGCGCGGTCGCCGTGCTCGCGGCGCTCCACGAGCGCGCCCGCACGGGGCGCGGCACGTGGCTCACGGTCTCGCTCGCGGAGGCCGCCGTGTCGTTCGCGACGCTCGCGCACGCGCGCGCGGCGTTCGACCCGCTCGCCGAGCTCGGAGGCGACCTGCCCGCGTACAATGTCTACCGCTGCGCCGACGGTCTATGGCTCGCACTCGGCACGCTCGAGCCGAAGTTCTGGGAAGCGTTCGTCGCGGCGGCCGGGCGCCCCGAGATCGCCGAGGCCGGCTACGCGCTCGGCGACGCCGCCGCGAAGGCCCAGGTCGCGGCGCTCTTCGCGGAGCGTCCGCGCGCGGCGTGGCTCGACCTGTGCGCCAAGGCCGGCGTGCCGGCGACGCCGGTGCTGTCGCCCGCGGAGGCAGCGGCGCAAGCGCCGCGCGTCGGTCCCGCCGCCGGGCTCGGCCTCGCGCCCGGGGACCGCCCGCCGCGCCTCGGCGAGCACACAGATGCGTGGCTCGTGGCGCTGGGGTACGACGAAGGGGAGCGCGCGGCGATGCGTTCGAGCGGCGTCGTCGCGTAGACCACGGGGTGAAAAGGCGGAGTTGAACCACCGGCGACCGGCCTTCGTGCCGGTCGTCTCCGTCGTGCCTTCGACGAGCCTTCGGCTCGTCCAAAAACCAGGGGACACGGGCTCCACGGTCCTTTCCCTCGACAACGATACCTCGTGGCTCCCGAGACGCCGTGTAGGCTTATCGCCTGACCGTATCACGTTCGGGACTTCCGGGGTCGCTCAGGGGGTGGGCTGCCCGCGCGGATTCTTTACTTCTGGTGATACCGGGCGGGTTCGTCCGTGTCCTCGCACCTCCGTAGGTCTCGCTCGTGCATAGGAGTTTCGCGGCTCCTTTAAGGAGGTGGGCCGCATCCCCGTCGCGATGGCCGAATCGGTGAAGATGTTCCTCGACGGCGCGTGGGTCGACGCGGAAGACGGCAAGACGTTCGCGACGACGGACCCCGCGACGACCGAGGTCATCGCGACCGTCCCTGCGGCGACGAAGGGCGACGTCGATCGCGCGATGGAGGCGGCACACCGCGCCTTCGACGACGTGGCGTGGCGCCGCATGGACCCTGCGGACCGCGGCCGACTCCTCTTCAAGGTCGCGGCGCTCCTTCGCGAGCGGACGGAGGCGATCGCGCGCATCGAGTCGCGCGACCAGGGGAAGACGCTCCGCGAGGCGAAGGGCGACGTCACGTTCGCCGCGTGGACCCTCGAGTACTACGCGGGCCTCGCGGACAAGATCGAAGGCGAGACGATCCCGGTCCCCGGGCCGCGTCTCAACTACACCGTGCGCGAGCCCGTCGGCGTGACCGTGCACATCGTGCCGTGGAACTTCCCGTTCCAGCTTGCCCTCCGCGGCATCGCGCCGGCGCTCGCCGCGGGCAACACGGTCGTCGCGAAGCCGGCGTCATACACGCCGCTCTCGCTCCTCGAGTTCGCGCGCGCCTGCGCGGACGCCGGCGTGCCGAAGGGCGTCGTCAACGTCGTCACCGGAGGCGGCCGCGTCGTCGGCAACGCGCTGGCCGGTCACGCGCGCGCGGGGAGCGTCACGCTGACCGGGTCGACCGCCACAGGGGTCGACGTGCTCGGCGCAGCGGCGCGCAACCTCACGCCGGTCACGCTCGAGCTCGGCGGCAAATGCCCGAACATCGTGTTCCCGGACGCCGACCTCGACAAGGCCGCGAAGGGCGCGTGGTACGGCGCGTTCATGAACGCGGGCCAGATGTGCTGGGCCGGCAGCCGCCTCCTCGTGCACGAGTCCGTGCACGACGAGGTCGTGCAGCGCCTCTCGAAAATGGCCGAAGGCTGGAAGCTCGGCCCCGGCCTCGAGAAGGACACACGCATGGGCCCCGTCGTCTCTGCCGAGCAGAAGGCGAAGGCACTCGAGTACGTCGACGTCGGCAAGCGCGAGGGCGCGAAGCTCGCCTTCGGCGGCGCCGCGCCGACGGATGCCGCGCTCGCGAGGGGCCACTTCGTCGCGCCGGCCGCGTTCACGGGCGTGACGCAGGACATGCGCATCGCGCGCGAGGAGATCTTCGGACCCGTCCTTTCGATCCTGCGCTTCTCGAGCGAAGAAGAGGCCTTGCGCATCGCGAACGACACGGAGTTCGGCCTCTACGCGGGCGTGTGGACGAAGGACCTCGCCCGTGCGCACCGGATGGCCTCGGTGATCCAGGCCGGCGCGGTCGCGGTCAACGAGTACCCCATCACGTTCCCGCAGACGCCGTTCGCGGGCTGGAAGCAAAGCGGCATCGGGAGCGAGCAGGGTCTCACGGCGATCGACGCCTACACGCGGCGCAAGACGGTGATCGTGAACCTCGGTTAGTCTCGGTACTTGGTCACGAGGGCCAGGGCAAGGGCGAGCGCAAGCGCAAGGTGAGGGCCAGGGAAAGGGCCAAGCAGGGCCAGGGCCGAGGGCCATGATCGGCGAGCCCCGTGTGCGCGACTGCGGCGGGCGGGGCGGCGCTCGTCGTCCCTTGCCCCGTCCCTTGACCTTCCTGGCCCTTGCGCTTGCCCTCGCCTTGCGCTTGCCCTTGCGCTCGCCCGCGGCCGATGGCCAAGTACCGAGTCTGGGTCGCGCTCGTCCTCACCCCAGGACGCGCGCGCCGACGTACGTGAAGTCGCCGAGGTACGTCGCGGCGGCCGTGGCGCCGTCGACGCGGATGACGAGTGAATAGGGGACGCTCCCGTCGACGAGCCACCCTTCCGCCGAGATCTCGTACGTCCCGGTCTGCGGGGCGACGAACGCGACGCGCTCGCTCAGGCCCGCTCCTTGCTCGCTCGACACGAGCACGTCCTCGCCGCTGCGGATCATGGGCGCGGCGCCGGGCGAATACACTAGGAGCTCGAGGTCGCGCAGGCCTCCGCTGTACGCGAGCTCGATCTCGACGCGGTCGCCCTTCTCGAGGACGAGGGCGCGGAGGTCCGCGTCGCGCCCCGCGGCGGTGGAGGTCGTGATGAGCCCTGGAGTGCTGGAGCCTCGCGGGACGTACACGCCGTTGCCGAGCTCGAGCGACTCGGACCACGCGGACCGCACACGCAGCACGGCTTCGTGCGCGGGCCCGTTGACGGGGTCGTCGGCGGGCGTCGTGCCGGCGACGAGGTGATCGCGCGCTCGGGCCGCGGTCGTCGCGTCCACGACGCCGTAGCCTTCGACCGTGTACGGCATCGTCGTGTCGCGCGCGGTGCGCTGGATCGCCGTCCGGACGTCGTCCACGCCTGGCGCGCGCCCGGCAGTACGCGCATCATGCCACGCGGAGGCCGCGTAGCCCGCCGCCTGGGGCGCGGCGAACGAAGTGCCCGTGACGAGCCCGTATCGCCCGGAGCACTGCCCTCCCGTCTGGAAGCTCATGGTGCCGCCCTCGGCGAGCGCGGCGCACACGGTCCCGGGCGCGACGACGTCGGGGTCGAGGTTGGAGTAGGACGCGCCTTCGGCGCCGACGACGAGGGCGAACGTCGAGCCCGAGGGTGATTCGGTCTCGCTCGGCAGCCTGAAGCCGCTGTTCCGCAGGCCGTTCCCCGCGGCGACGACACCGAGGCCGCCGGACGCGTGGAGGAAGCGGACGGCGTCCTCGACGTCTTCGAGGACGGCCGGGGTCGGGTTGAGCGTGCCGAAGCTCATCACCACGACATCGGCGCCGAGGCCTGCCGCCCATCGGATCGCCTCGTCCGCGTTCACGTACATGCGATCTCCGTTCTCGTCGACGGTGTCGAGGCGGCCGACGATGAGCTTCGCGCCGGGGAACTTGCCTTTGGTCGCGCCGACCGCGAGGCTCGCGACCGCCGTGCCGTGCCCGTACAGGTCGTCGGGCTCCGACCGCGGGTCCCACGTCTCGCCGGGCCGGGGGAAGGGGTGGCCCGCGGCCGCGAAGTCCCACCACGCGACGACCTGTGAAGGCGTGAAGTCCGGGTGCGTGAGGTCGATGCCGCTGTCGAGGATGGCGACGAGCACTT
The DNA here is from genome assembly GCA_035292305.1 of Thermoplasmatota archaeon. Classification (GTDB taxonomy): domain Archaea; phylum Thermoplasmatota; class SW-10-69-26; order JACQPN01; family JAJPHT01; genus DATDQL01. The sequence continues at coordinate 1,757 of DATDQL010000172.1, read as the reverse complement.
CCTCCGGCTGCGCCTGGACGGCGAGGCCCGGGAGGAGGACGCTGACGGCGACGACTGCCGCGAGGACCCTCCGGGGGGACGAGGCGAGGCCTGGCTCCATGCGGTTCGGCAACGGCCTCCCCTCGGGTTCGGCCCTCTTGAACGGATGTCCGTCACCGCGGGTGGAGAACGCCCTTCCTTGGGCAGAGGTCCCGTACGGGGCACGTCGCGCAGGCGGGTCTGCGCGCAGCGCAGACGGCCCTCCCGTGGCTGATGAGGAGGTACGTTGCTTCCCACCACCACGCGCGAGGGAGGCGCGTCATGAGGTCCCGCTCGACCTTCACGGGGTCGGCCCATCGGGTGAGGTCCATGCGGCGCGCGAGGCGCCCGACGTGCGTGTCGACGCACACACCTTCGACGAGGCCGTACGCGTTCCCGAGCACGACGTTCGCGGTCTTGCGTCCGACACCCGGGAGCGCGTGCAGTTCCTCCATCGTGCGCGGCACCTCGCCGCCGTGGCGCTCGAGGAGCGCGCGGGCCATGAGCTGGACGTTCCGGGCCTTCGCCCGGTAGAACCCGGTGCGGTGCACGAGCCGTTCGAGCTCGGCGCGCGGGATCGTCGCGTAGTCCTCGACCCGCGCACATCGCGCGAAGAGCGCCGGCGTGACGCGGTTCACCATCGCGTCCGTGCACTGCGCGGAGAGCATCGTCGCGACGAGGGTCTGGAGCGGGTCGTCCGCGTGGAGGAACGCGTGGGCGGAGCCGTGCTCCGAGCGCAGCCGCTCCAGGATCAGGGTCGCGCGCGTGCGCTTCTCGGCGTCGCTCTCGCGTGGCCGGCGCACGGGGGGCGCGCTGGCCGCGGGCCGGCGCGCGGCCGTCCGCTTGGCCGCGCCGCTCCGCGTCCGTGTCGGCATGGTCGGCGGCCCCATCGGCACGCCAGGCTCAAGACGCTTTCGAACCCTGCGGGTCACATGGTCCGCGCCGTGCTCCTCGACTTCTGGGGGACGCTCGCGGACGGGCCGGCGACCTTGTGGGACGACGCGCTCCGTCGCGCGCTCGCCGCGGCGAGGGTGGATGCGCCGTTCGAGCGCTTCCAGGCCGCGTGGCTCGCATCGAAAGCCACGGAGGACGGGCCCGCGGAGCCCGACCTCGAGGGCCGGTTCCTGCGGGCGTTCAAGACGCTGGGCAAGCCCGCGCGGACGGCGCGCCCCGCGGCGAAAGAGGCGAGCGCGAGGTGCGTGCAGGAGATCGGCGCCGCCGCGCGGCTCTTTCCCGACGCGCTCCCGGCGCTGCGCGCGCTGCCTCCGGACCTGCGGGTCGGCGTCGTGTCGAACTTCCCCGATGCGACCGTGTTCGCGCGGACGCTCTCCCGGCTCGGCCTCTCCGGACGCCTGGACGCGGCCGTGTGCTCCGCGGAGGCGGGCGCGCGCAAGCCCGATCCCGCGCCGTTCCTCCTCGCGCTTGAACGCATGAAGGTCGGCCCGGCCGAGGCCGTCATGGTCGGCGACGGCGAGGACGACGTCGCGGGCGCGACCGCCGCGGGCATCCGCGCGGTGTTCCTCGCGCGCGCCGGCCAGGCCGCGCCCCCGGGCGCGACGGCCACGATCTCCGGTCTCGCGGAGCTCGCGGAGACCCTCCGCCGCCTCGCCGCGAATGCTTAGAGCCTATCCCGAAACTGGCGGGTGCAGTTTTGCGCGCCGCAGCGCCCGAGCCGGCGAGGAGCGCGAGCGAAGGCGTAGCACCACACCGCGCCTTCAGGCGCGGTGAGTCGTGCCCGA
>DATDQL010000171.1:0-7663 GCA_035292305.1 Thermoplasmatota archaeon | reverse complement strand
GACGCGGTCGCCGCGTACCTCCGCCTCCGAGTCCCGTCCGCGTCCGTGTGGCGGCCCGAGGCCGAGGGCGCGTGGATCCTCCGCGAGCTCAAGGTCGTCGGCTCCGAGGTGCCGCTTGGCGAGCGGCGCGCCGGGGCGCTCCAGCACGGAGGGCTCGGGCGTGCGCTCGTTGCCGAGGCCGAGGTCCGCGCGCGTGACGGCGGCGCGCGGCGCCTCCTCGTGACCGCGGGCGTCGGGGTGCGGCCCTACTACGCCCGGCTCGGGTACGAGCGCCGCGGGCCCTACATGTCGAAGGTGCTCGGGTGAAGGACGGGGAGCGGTCCCCGAACACGGCCCGCAACCGGATCCTCGTCGCCTCCACGGTCCTCGCGACGGCGGCGCTCGTCGCGTTCGCGCTGCGGCCGACGTGGAGGGCGGACCCGGTCGCCGCGCTCCCCGCCGCGACGTGGCTCCTCGCGGTCGCGCTCGCGGCCGGCCGGCGCGACAGGGACGAGCGCGCTGGAGTCCTCGCCGGCGCCGTGGCCCTCGCCCCGTTCGTAGCCGTCGTGTCCACGGAGGCGGTCCGCGAAGCGGCAGCGGGCTTCGGCCCGTGGTCGAAGTGGGCGAGCGTCTCTTGGTCGCTCGTCCCGGCCGCGGTCCTCGCGGGCGCCGCCCGCCTCGCGCTCGGACTGACCTCGGAGCCGCAGCGGTGGCGCATCGCCGTCGTCGGTGCCGTGGTGCTCGCGGTCGCCGCAGCCGGCGTCCTCGCGCGCAGCGGCGCGTTCGACGTCGCATGGCTCGCCGCGGCCGGCGCCCTCGTCGTCATGGCCGCGACGCCGCTCGCGGCGCTGCGCTCGCGCGACCGCCGGGCGCGGGCGAAGTGGCTCGCCGCGATCCTCGTCGTGGCCCTTCCCTTGGACCTCCTCGCGGGGCCGCTCCTCGCGGACCACGCGACGGAGGTCACGCTCGAGGCGCGGTTCACCGATGTCGCGGGCGAATACACCGTGTTCCTCCCGTGGTTCGAGCCGCGCGGATCCCATGTGGACGTCGTCGCCCTCCTCGCGGAGCGGGTCGAGGGCGAAGGCGCCGTCCGCGTGGACGTCCTCGAGACGGGCCCGAGCCTCCGCGTGCGCGGCGAGGGCCCCGTCACGCTCCGCGCGCGCGCACGCTTCGACGGCGGCGGCGACGCGACGGCCGCGGCGCGCACCCTCGCCTTCGCCGACGTCCCGGTCCGTGTCACGGACGGCGCGTCGGGGGGCGTGCGCGTCAGCGTCACGTACGTCGTGCACGATCCCCCGTCGCCTTGCACCGAGGAGGCGCGCTTCGATGCGCGTCCCGCCCCGGGCGCGGATGCGCGCTGGCCTGCGGGGGAACCTATCCTCGCGCGCGCGACGACGGTCTGCCCCTGACGTCCTCAGCGGCGCCGCGAGACGAGGAGCGCGACAGCGCCCGCGAGGGCGATCGCGGCGAAGGCGCCGAACGCCGGGATGCCACGCGGGCCGTCCTGGACGACGGCGGGAGCGTCCGGGTTCGCGACGCGCAGGGGCGTTGGGTACGTGACCTCCGCCCCGAAGCCGACGCGGCCGCCGGTGGCGCCGCTCGCGAGCACGTCGACGAAGTACGTCCCCGGCGCGAGCGAGGAGACATCGGTCCCCGCGTCGGCGCCGTCCGCGCCGCGGATGCGGACCGTCGCGCCTTCGGCGAGCGTGGCCGAAGAGACGCCTTCGTGGAGCGGGATCGCGAACGTCGCGACCACGGCGTCGCGGAGCGTGCCCTGGGGGACGTCGGTCTCGCCCTCGACACGGTACGTCGCGGGGTAGACGATCTCCGCCGCCGCGAGGTCGCCGGCCTCGGCGAGGAGGACGATCGGCGAGACCTGGAACTGGCGCTCCATGCTCTCGACGTCGAACACGACGAGGTAGCGTCCGGCCGCGGGGAACGTGAAGGTCCCGCCGAGCGGCTCGGCGGCGTCGACGATGTGCGAGCTCGCGACGGTGCCGTCCTCCGCGAGGACGGTGGCGATGTAGCGGTACGCCCCGAGTTCGTCGCCGTCGAGCGCGAGTTCCGCGGCGACCTCGGTCGGGGTCCACGGGACTGCACGGATCGGCGCCGGGAGCGTCGCGTTGAGCCGACCGAACCGCGCGACGGTCGTGGCGGCGCCGAAGCGGCCGTCGTGCGAGCTCTCGATGACGGGCCGGCCGTCGTACGACACGCTCACGATCATCTCGAGCGTCGCGCCCTGCGCCGAAAGCGCGTTCGCGCCCGCGCCGAAGACGCGGATCTGGTAGAGTCCGGTCCCCGGGAAGCCGGAGACGGCGATGCTCTTCACGGGGTTGAGCGTGTCGACGACGCCCTGCGCGACGACGGCGCCGTTCGGGTCGAGGAGCGCGACGTTCATGTTGCCGAAGCCCTGCTCCGCCCGGAGGAAGCCGGTCGAGCGCAGCGCGACCTGGATCGTGCCGCTCGACGCGCCGTCGTAGACGGGAAGCGGGACGAACTTCTCGAACTGCGCGGCGGGGTCGGTCGGGTCGCCGCGGAGGTACGTCACGGGCTCGGAGTAGAGCGCCTGGTACTCCTGCGGCATGCGGAACGCGCCGGCGGTCTCGACGGTCCGGATCGGGAAGGAGGTCGAGCGCGGCGCCCACGACGGGCGCTCCGGGCCCATCGGGTACGCGAAGCCGAGGACGTGGTAGAGCCCGACCTCGGGGAACGTGAGGTTCACGGCGAGCGCTCCGCTCGTCGTGAAGCGGTCCCCGCTCGCGTAGAGCACCGTGCCGTCCTCGTCCACGAGCGAGACGGAGACGAACGCGGGCTGCGGCGGGTCGAGGCCGAGCACGAACGGGGCCGGCGCCCAGAGCTGGAGCTCGTCGAGGAGCGGGGTCAGCGTCATCGTCGCGCCGCCGCCGAGCGGGGCGCCCATCGGCTCGAGCCGCGTGTCCGGCGCTTCGAGCGCGACCGTCGTCGGCGCGGCCTCGTAGATCGCGCCCTCGGGAGCGACCCGGATCTCCTTGATGCCGTACGCGGGCTTGTAGAGGCCCGATTCCGTCGACTTCGCGAAGACGAGGAGCTTCGCGTACTCCGCGCCCTCCCGGAGGACCGGCGTGTCGACGAGGCGGATGCGGAACGTGACGTCCGTCTCGTAGACGTACATGAGCTTCAGGTTGTTCGGATCCGTCGCGTTCGGCTGCAGGTACTGCGGGGAGATCGGCACCTGGAGGTTGTCGGGATCGGCCGTGATCTCGACCCAGCGCGGCTTCTTCGGGTACTCGAAGGTGACGACGATCGGTTTCCCCGGCTCCTCGGGGCCGGCTCCCTCGTTGCCCGCGTCGAAGGTGAACATCATGCGCGCGGGGATCTCGAGGGTCTCGCCGGTCGCGAGAGGGCGCGGCGCCTTGTCGCCGTCGACGACGAGCCTGATGAGCGGGTACACATATCCGCATGGCACGGAGCAGGAGGTCGTGCTCCCGCCGTCGCCGAGTGTGCGGTCGCCGCCGGACGGCGGCGCGGCGGCCAAGGCGGGCGCGGCGAGCAGGAACGCCGCGGCGAGCAAAGGGACGATCGCCCGCATCGCTTTGCGCAGGAGGGCGTCCGCCTAAAGGTTTCTTGCATCGCGCCGCGTACGGACAGGGGACGGCGTACGCGCGCAGGCGACGCCCCCTTCGACGGCGACGCCGGGCCTTTATATACCGTGACCCTCGTTGAACGGGGTGGGCGCGCCGCGCCCGAAGAGGCCGACCCGTGTACGTGATCCTCGGCTGCGGCTCCGTGGGCTACAACACCGCGAAGCTCCTCGCCGGGCGCGACAAGGAGATCCTCATCCTCGACAAGTCCCCGAAACGCGTCGAGGACCTGCGCGACAGCGATCTCAACGCCGTCGTCGGGGACATGGAGGACCTCCGTCCCCATCGCGACGAGCTCGGCAAGGCCGACGCCGTCCTTCTCATGAGCAGCCACATGGAGGCGAACCTCCAGGCCCTCAAGTTCCTGAAGTCCGAGTTCCAGCGCCTCTTCGTCGTCGTCCGCGCGCTCGACCCCGTGAGCGCGGACGCGTTCGACCGCGCCGGCGCGGACCGCGTCATCCAGCCCTCCGAGGTCATCGCGCGAAGCGTGCTCCGGGAGCTCCAGGACAACGAGGTCCGCCGCGCGGGCACGCAGCTCACGGACGTGCTGCAGGGCGCGCGCAGCGTGGCCATCGTGCTCCAGTCGAACCCGGACCCGGACGCGCTCGGGTCCGGCCTCGCGCTCAAGGCCATCTGCGAGCACCACCATGTGCAGGCGACGCTCTACTACGGCGGGAACATCGGCCACCAGGAGAATCGTGCCTTCGTGAACCTCCTCGAGATCGAGCTGCGACAGATCGGGCCAAAGGACGACGTGCACGAGGTCCTCGCGGAGCACGACCGCGTCGCGCTCGTCGAGGCGAGCATCCCGGGCAAGAACAACGTCCTGCCGAAGGACATGAAGATCCACATCGTCTTCGACCACCACCAGGTCGAGGACGAGGACGTCGTCGCCGAGTTCGCGGACATCCGCGTCGGCATCGGCGCGACGTCGACGATCCTCACAAAGTACCTCCAGCAGCTCGGCGTGCCGGTGACCCCGACGCTCGCCGTCGGCCTGCTCTACGGCATCCGGACGGACACCGCGGACTTCACGCGCGCCGTCACGCCGGAGGACATGGCGGCCGCGACGTTCCTCCTGAGCTACGCGGATCCCGAGCTGCTCGAGAAGATCGAGTCCCCGCCGATGGCGGCCGAGACCGTGGACGTTCTCGGGAAGGCCATCCGCAACCGCGAGACGTACGGATCGACCCTCATCACGTCCGTCGAGTTCATCCGCGACCGCGACACGCTCCCGCAGGCGGCGGACTTCCTGCTCCAACTCGAAGGCGTGAACACCGTCCTCGTCTTCGGCATCGTCGACGACGTCATCCACCTCTCCGCGCGCACGAACGACGTCCGCATCAACCTCGGCGACGCGCTCGAGAAGTCGTTCGGCAAGCAGAACGCGGGCGGGCACGCGAAGAGCGCGGGCGGGCAGATCAAGCTCGGCATCTTCGGGGACGTCGACGAGAAGGAAGCCCTCCTGAAGCTCGCGGAGGACGCGGTGCGGAAGCAGTTCCTCGGAGTCCTCGGGATCGAGCCGGGCGCGGAAGAGGAATGACCCCTTCATCCGGCGTCGGCAGGCCGCGATGACGCGATTACGCGATGAAGGCGAATCCCCCGTGTCCCAGAGCGTAATCGCCTATTCGCGTCATCGCGGCTGTCGGGCGCGGGTCCGCCTCGAGCCCCCCTCCGTAAGGACACAACGTTCTTCTACCGCCCCCGGCTTGCGCGCGCGAGGCATCCCATGAAGAACCTCGCGTTCCTCCTTCTCGCCGTGCTCGTCGCGGCGAGCGCGCCCGCGGCCGCCGAGTCGAAGACCTTCCAGTTCGAGACGCACGATGACTCCGGGACGTACTTCACGCTCGAGGGCCAGACCGCGAAGAACCCGACGATCGCGGTCGCCCCAGGCGACGAGGTCACGATCGTCTTGAACAACGTCGGGCCCGCGCAGCCGCACAACTGGGAGATCGTGGGCCAGAGCGGGGCCTCGATCGCGTGCTGCCTCACGCCCGGCCAGGAGATGAACGTCACGTTCTCCGCCCCGTCCGCGGGGACCTACACGTACCGCTGCCTCCCGCACGAATCGCAGGGCATGAAGGGCACCTTCACCGTCGCGTCGGCCGACATGGGCGGCGACGACGAGGACGACGACGGCGCGATGGAACCCGAGACGAAGTCGCCGGGCTTCGAGGTCTTCGGGGCGCTCGCCGCGGTCGGTGTCGCGATCCTCGTGTCGCGGCGCCGCTGAAGTCCGCCTCGCCGCGCGGCCTCGCGGCCGCGCGGCTCGGCTATGTTCTTTAGGCCGTAGGCCATGCTTGGTGCATGCGGCTGCTCGCCGTGGTGCTTCTCCTCGCGCTCGCGGCCCCGCCCGCGGCCGCGGAGGCGGGCTCCTTCCTGCTCGCCCCCGAGGAGCCGGCCGAGGTCCGCATCGGCGCGGGGCCCGGGCAGCGCATCGCGTACCAGTTCAACGTCACCCCGCGCTCGGAGCGCGTGACGTTCAACATCCACTATGTCCGCGAGGGCGGCGTCGTGTACGATCGCGAGCCGGACAACTTCTCCGTTCTCATGGGTACTCATTTCCCGATCCGTGCAGGGGAGGTGTTCCTCCAGTGGCAGAACCCGTCGAACACGACGGCGATCCGCGTCGCGTACGAGTGGCATTTCGTGCGCCCCGTGCCCAACACGCGCGACGTCCCGGCCGCGCCCGCGGGCGCGGCCGTCCTTGCGTTCCTCCTGGCGGCGGCGAGGAGGAACGCTATATAGCCAGGCACCGGGGTGGCGGGCTGTGATCGTCGAGCGCGGGAACGTCGTCCTCGTCGGGACGGCCCACGTCTCGCGCAAGAGCGTCGACGAGGTCCGCGACGCCATCCGCGACGTCCGCCCGAAGGTCGTCGCGGTGGAGCTCGACCCGAACCGCTTCCAGGCCCTCACGGAGAAGCGGCGGTGGGAGGATACCCCGATCACGGAGCTCCTCCGCGGCGGTCGCTCGTTCTTCATCCTCGCGCAGACGATGCTCGCCTCCTTCCAGCGTCGCGTCGGGGCCCGGTACGGGGTGGAGCCGGGCGCCGAGATGCTCGCCGGCATCGAGGCCGCGAAGGAGGTCGGCGCGGAGATCGCGCTCGCCGACCGCGACATCGGCGTCACGCTCAAGCGCGCGTGGCACCGGATGCGCTTCCGCGAGAAGTGGCGTCTCGGCTTCGAGTTCTCGAAGTCGTTCGTCGGGGCCTCCGACGAAGAGGAGCTCGACGTCGACGAGATGGTCGAGAGGGAGGACGTCCTCACGCTCATGATGGAGGAGCTGTCTCAGGTCGCCCCGTCCGTATCGGAGGTGCTCGTGAGCGAGCGCGACCGCTACCTGGCCGAGCGCATCCGGCAGGAGTCGCGCCGCGCCGAGGCCGCGGGAGGCCGGCTCGTCGCCGTCGTCGGCGCCGGCCACGTCAAGGGCATCGTCGCCGACCTCGAGCGCGGCGGCACGTGCGACCTCGCGGCGCTCGAGCACGTGCCCCCGCCGCCGCGCGTCTCCGTCGGCAAGGTCATCGGGTGGGGGCTCCTCGCGATCCTCGTCGGCGTCTTCGCGTGGCTCGCGTGGGTCGGCGTCCAGCAGGGGAACTTCGACCGCCTCCGCGACGCCTTCGTCGCGTACGTCCTCATCACGGGCACCGCGAGCGCGGTCGGCGCGCTCGTGGGCGGCGCCCATCCGTTCAGCATCCTCACCGCGTTCGTCGCGGCGCCGTTCACCATCCTGCACCCCACGCTCGCCGCGGGGTGGTTCAGCGGGTACGTCGAGGCGAAGGTGCGCACGCCGACCGTCGGCGACTTCGAACGCATCTCGCGCATCCAGACCCTGCGCGACTTCTGGAGGAATCGCCTCATGCGCGTGCTCCTCGTTGCCGCGACGACGAACCTCGGGGCGATGACGGGTGCGTGGCTCGCCGCGGGCGACTTCGTGAGGCGCGTCGTGGCCCCCGGTTGAGCGAGACGGTACGCGGGGGACGTTGAAGGAAGCGCTCCGCGCCGGCTGCGGGCCATGAAATGGAGCGCGGGAAGTATGCCGTTCTCGAGAGCCGCAACGTCCCGCG
>DATDQL010000170.1:0-11461 GCA_035292305.1 Thermoplasmatota archaeon | reverse complement strand
CGGCGCGAGCGTCGCCCTTCCCGCCCTCAGCGTGGCGGCGGGCCCGGCGGGCGTTCCCCTGTCGGTTTGCCCTGACGAGGCTCCGGCAACGGGAGCGCGGTCACGCCGTACGACCGCCGCGATCCTCGCGGATCCTACGACGCAGGCGCCGCGCGACCGGCTCGACGTCTCGGAGCTCGCCGCTCCGCTCGTCCTGCGCGCGCACGTCGGCGACTGCGTCACCATGACGCTCACGAACGTGCTGCGCGACCCGTCGAGCATCCACGTCCACGACGTCGTCGCGCCGCCCGGCGCGGGCGAGGCGATCGGCCTCGACGCACCGGACCTCACGCCGCCGGGCGGCACGCGGATCTACACGGTCTACATCCCGCCGTGGCCGGGCATGGAGGGGGGCCACTTCCTCCATAGCCACGCGGACCCGCGCGAGCAGACGCGGCACGGCATGTTCGGCGTGCTCGCGGCGGAGCCCGCGGACGCGACGTGGGTCTCGACGAAGGACGGCGTGACGCCGGCACCGAGCGGACTCGAAGCCATGATCGTGCGCGCGAACGCGCCGGACTTCCGCGAGTTCGTCCAGATCTACCACGACGAGGTCAGCCTCGTCGACTGGCAGCTCACGTCGATGCCGAGCATCAGCGAGTACGGCGAGTACGGTCCCGGAACGAAGGCGATCGACCTGCGGTCCGAGCCGTTCCGCACGCGGTTCGTCTACCACGACACGCTGCGCGACACGACCGTCCTCCCGCGCGGCCACGACAAGTCCCAATCCTACGGGAGCTACACGTACGGCGACCCCGGCGTGATCATCCCCCAGTCCTACGTCGGCGACCCCGTGAAGTTCCGCTACGTGAACGCGGGGCCCGGGCAGTACCACATCCACCACCTGCACGGCGGCGGCATCCGCTGGAAGGCGACGCCCCTCGCGGAGCCGACGGAGTTCGCCATCCGGCTCGTCAAGGACCACCCGAACCAGGCGTCCGCGAGCCAGCGCCTCGACGTGCAGAACGCCGGCCCGGGCGAGAGCTTCACCCTCGAGCCGGAAGGCGGCACCGGCGGCGTCCAGCAGGGCGTGGGAGACTTCCTCTTCCACTGCCACATCGCCGAGCACTACCTCGCCGGCATGTGGAGCTTCTGGCGCTCGCTGAACGTGTTGCAGCCCGGCGTCGCCGAGCTTCCCGACCGCGCGGGCGACGTGAAGCCCGCGGTCGACAGCCTCGCGCTCATTGGCACGGTGCTCGCGGACGGAGAGGAGCTCACGACAGCGAACATCGACGCGTGGATCGAGGCGCAGCTGCCGGCGAAGGGCGTCCCAGGGGAGGAGGATGCGTCCGTGTGGGATTGGAGGGTGCAGTCGACGCCCTCGGGCCCCCTGTACCTCGGCGAGCCGGAGACGCCGCACGCGTGGCCCAACTACCCGGCCGACGCGCCGGGGCGCGTCGCGGCCGGCACGCGCCCCGCGCTCACGTTCGACCCGGACACGGGCCGCCTCGCGTACCCTCACCTGCGACCGCACCTCGGCGCGCGCCCGCCCTTCGCGCCGGACCACGGGCCCGCTCCGTTCCTCACGCCCACGGTCGACGCGAAGAACCCGGCGGGCCTGTGCCCCGCCGAGTCGAGGGTCCTGCGCTACGACGTCGTCGCCATCCAGGCCAGGGTGCAGTACAACAAATTCGACTCGGACGCCGCGGGGCAGGTGTTCGTCCTCGCGCCCGACCGCGCGGCTGCGACCGCGCCGGACGCGAAGCCGACGAGCATCCTGCTGCGCGCGAACTCCGGCGACTGCGTCGACCTCACGCTCACGAGCACGCTCAAGGAGAAAGGCCAGGCGAGCACGCGCCTGGGGATCCACACGAAGACGAACATCCACATCCACCTCGTGCAGTTCGACGTCCAGGCCTCCGACGGCGTCGTCGCGGGCTTCAACTACGAGACCACGCTCCGCTCGCTCGAAGGGGGGAGCAAGACGACCGACCGCCTCGACCCGTCCGCTGCCGTCGTCTCGCTCGTGAACGAAGCAGGCCTCCGGCTCGACGGCGCGACCACGCTCGTCGACGTGAGCGACGTCCGGCCGTTCTTCGACCGCACGCGCGCCGTGAAGGTGGGCTCGGCCGTCGGGCTCGGGCTCGGGCTCGAGACCATCGAATCGCTGGCCCTCGTCTCGGTCGAGAAGGTCTGCCTCGTCTATACGGCCCCGCCGAGGGAGAACGTCGTGAAGGAATGCCCCGCGACCCTCCCCGCCACCATCACGCAGAGCGGCCCGAACGCGGTCCGCGTGAACGGGACGATCCGCCTCGCGGGCGCCCCTGTCCACGCGCACTCCGTCGGAGAGTCGATCGGCTACGAGTTCGTTCGCTACCGCTGGTTCCCCGACGTCGAGCTCGGCATCGTCTACTTCCACGACCATGTGGACGGTCTCAACACCTGGCGCCGCGGCCTCTTCGGCACGCTCGTGGTCGAGCCGCGAGGCTCGCGCTGGATGAGCCCCGTCCGCGCGGACGACACCGCGCCCGACGAGCCGACGGCGCACATCGCGGACGTCGTGCCGCCCGGAGGCGACCGCTCGTTCCGCGAGCTCGTGCTCCACTTCCAGGAGCGGGCCTGCGTCGGCGCGCTCGGCGACAACTGCCTGTCCGAAGGCGCGCCCGCGATGCCGGACCGCGTCAAGGAACCCGCCGCGTTCAACCTGCGCGCGGAGCCGCTCTACCGCCGCAACGCGGACGCGCCGTTCTCGAGCGCGGCCCCGCTCGCGTGGGACGAGCCGTCGACACCGTACGACGACTCCGCCGTGCCGCAGGGCGATCCTTCGACCGACGTCCTCGAAGCGTACCCTGGGGACGAGGTCCGCATCCGCGTCCTCTACACCGGGCAGTCGCAGACACGCTCCGCGGCGACGTTCGGCGTGACCGGCCACCGGTTCAAGGTCGAGCAGGATCTCCCCGGCGGCCGCACCGTGGACGCCGTGAGCATGGCCATCAGCTCGCACCACAACTTCCGACTCGAATGCGGCGCCGGCGGTTGCCAGCGCCTCCCGGGCGATTACCTCTACTGGATGACGCAGCCGGACGTCGTCGAGCGCGGAGCGTGGGGCCTCCTGCGCGTGCGCGACCCCGTCGACGGAACGCCGATCCGTCCGCTGTCGTCGAACCCGACGCCCGCGGCGGGTCAGATCCCGGGCGACGCGCCCGTGCGCCGCTACGACGTGGCCGCGGTCGAGCGCCTCGTCATGCACAACCCCACGCAGCTCCTCTCGTCGACGATGCGCGTCTTCACGACGCTCGACGAAGCGACCTCTCTGCAGGCGGCGGACCCGATGGGCCTTCCGCGGCCGCTCGTGCTACGCGCGCTTCCCGGCGAGATCGTCGAGGTCAGCCTCACGAACATGCTGCCCGACGGCCGCGTCGGCATGCACGCCGCGCTGCTCTCGGCCGGCCCCGGCGACCAGGGCGTCACCGTGGGCGACGGCCCCGAGCAGACGATCGGCGTCGGCGAGACGCGCGTCTACCGGTGGTACGCGGACCGCGAGGTCGGCACCGTCGACCTCGTGAGCCTTGCCGACCCTGTGAACGACGCGAATACCGGCCTCAGCGCGGTGCTCGTCATCGAGCCCGAGGACGTCACGTTCCTCCCGGCCGTCGGCGCGAGCGCGAGACTCACGTTCCCCGGCGGCGGCACGGCGCGCGAGCACGTCGTGATGTTCTCGAACGGCGACGCCCAGTTCGAGTCCAGCACGATGCCGTACTTCCCGGACGTCCAGGGACTGTCGCTCGTGAACTTCGCGACCGAGCCGCTCGTCCGCCGCGCGATGCTCGCCATCCCGACGCCGAGCGAGCTCTCGGCCTCCGGTGCCGGCGTGTCCACGTGCCACGTCGACGCCGCCGGGTGCCTCAACCGTCCGTTCGAGGTCCGCAACCCGTGGATCGCGCTCGCGACGTGGGGCATCCTGCCGGCGACCCCGACGTTCTTCGCGGAGCAAGGCGAACCGGTCGTGATGCGGGTCGTCGGCGCCTCGGGGTCGCAACTCCAGACGTTCCACCTCGACGGCCACGCGTTCGCGCAGGACCCCGACATGGAGAACTGCCGCGACGCGCTGGAGCTCTGCAAGAGCAATCTCATCTCGGTCGTCACGGTCGGACCGCGCGAGACGCGCGACGTGTGGGTCCCCTCCGCGGGGCCGGGCGGCGCAGGCGACTACCTGTACCGCGCCCACCGCGACGCGTTCTTCGAGGCCGGGATGTGGGGGCTCCTGAGAGTCCTCTGATCCGCGCATTCCCTCTGATCCCTCCGAGTCGGGGGATCCGGGGGGTCCCAGAAGATGCAGGAGCGCCCGTCGCGAGGGAAGGCTTCCGTGTCCAAGGGATCCCCCGGGTGCCCCCAATGCTCCCGTTTCCGGACGGCTACGGCCTGCCCACCCATACGAGGCCGAGCGCGAGCCCCGCGAGAGCGACGACGTCGAACGCGGCCGGCGCGGGGTCGAGCGCCTCGCGGATCCTGGAGGCGTCCTCGCCCGGACGCGCGAGGTAGAGGTTCGCCTCGAGCACGCGCGTGGACGCCTCGATGGGCCGCGGGAGGAACTGCGCGATCGCCGGGTCCTCGAGCGCGACGACGTGCACGAGCGAGCCGGGACCGAGCGAGTCCGGCAGGTCCCCGCGTGAGAACGCGAGCGCCGCGTGCCCCCCGTCGGCGCACCAGCGCGGCTCCCCGAATGAGCCGTCGTGCTCGAGCACGATCCCGCGGCCCTCGATCGCGTCCTCGAAGCCGTGCCCCATGCCCGCGCCCGGGATCGGGTACGGAAGGCCGAGCGCGCCCGTCTCCGCGCGCGGCTCGCTCTCGGCGTCGCCGCGGACGAGCCCGACGAGCGCGTGCAGCGCGACGGCGTTCTCCTGCATCAGGATGAGCGCGCGCGTCGCGTCGTGCGTGTCCACCGCGAGACCGACGTAGCCGGTCGCGCCAGGCGCGGCGTCGAAGAGCGCTTCGACCGCGGTCGCGTTGCTCGCGAACGAGACGCCGGACCCGTCTCCGAGCGGGATGCGGTACCCGGCGTGCGCCGCAGACGCGCACCCGAGCGCTCCCTCGAAGAACGGGACGACGACGAGGGCGCCGGGCTGCGGAGCGGTGAACTCGCCGACGAGGACCCTCCGCCCCGCGTCCACGAGCTGGTCGTCGAGGTGCGCATCCTCGCCGTGCGCGGCGGCGCAGGGCAGGAGCGCGAGGACGGCCGCGACCGCGATCCAGCCTCCGACACGGCGCACGCACCGCTACCGCCGCCGCGACCCCATCACCGTTTCGGTTCAGCGGAGCGCCAGGACGGTGAGGACGGCGAGGAGGCCGGTCGCGAGACCGACGCCCCACGCCCGCGCGCGCCGACTCGCGGCGGGCCGCACGAGCGCGAACGCGACAAGGACGAAGGCGAGGGGGAGCGCGAGGAGCGCCGGCGCGCCGAAGGCGTCCTGGAGCGGGACGAGCCACAGGAACGGCCACTCGGGCCGCGCGACCACCACACCCGGAAGCGGCGGCGGCCCGAACGCGGCCGGCCGGACGAGCGCGAGCGCCGCGACGGCGACGAGGAGGACCGTGGCCGCGGGCGCGGCCTCGACCAGCGCGACGCGGAGACGCGCGGCCGCTCCGGGTCGGCGCGCGACGAGGACCACGAGCGCGGCCGCGAGGACGACGGGCACGGCGAGGACATGGACGAGGAAGAACGCGGGGAGCGGCGCGGCCTCGGGCGCGCCCGGGAGGGGGACCGCGAAAAGACGCGCGCCCATGCGGACGTGCTCATAGGATTCCCACGCGGCATGGTCCCACCGCAGGACCGAACCCGTCGCGAACGCGGCGACGAGCACGGCGAGCGCGCCGAGCGCCGCGAGCCGCGCGCGCCGCGGCCAGGCGGAGAGGCCGCCGGAGACGTACGCGCGCGCGCCCGCGAGGAGGGCCACCACGAGCGCGGCGCTCGCGGCCCATGCGTGGAACGAGCGCACGAAGCCGAGGAGCGGCCGCGCGACGATGCGCGCGACGGCATCGTGCGCCGCCTCGGGCGCGGCTTCGTACACTAACGCGAGGACGACACCCGCGACGCCGAGCGCGACGAGGAGCAGGAGCGCGACGCCGCCGAGGAGCCGCGCCGAGGGAGCAGGGAACGCGCGGGCGCGCGCCGCCGGCGCCGCGGCCGGTCCCCGTTCGCGACGACGCTTCCGGGCCATCCCGGTCGAGGATGGCGCGGCTTGGTAATAAGCCGGCGCGGGAACGCGCTATCGAGACGGCGAGAGGAGCTGCGCCGGCGCGGCCGCGGGCAGGAGGCCCGCCGCTTCGAGCCGCCGCTTCGCACGGTACACGCTCGGCGCCGACATGCCGAGCCGCCTCGCCGCGGCCCGGAGGCTCGCGTCCGGCTCGATCGTGTAGAGGCCGTACACCGCGCGCACCGTGTCGGACCGCATCAGACCGAGCGTGCGCGCGACGTGCGGGGCGACCGCTCCCGCAGCGACGTACCGGGTGAAGCCACCGTCCTCCATCCGCCCGACGAGGCCTCCACGAACGAGGTGCTGGAGGTGGTGCCGCGCGGTCCCTGTCTCGATGCCGACGCGCGCGACGAGCGCCGCCTGATGGATGCCAGGCTCCGCGCGGATCGCCTCGTAGAGACGCGCACGCGTCGGATCCGCGAGAAGGCGGCTGCGGCGCAGGCGCGTGTACAGGGCGACGCCCACGGCACGGGCGGCGATGAGCGCGAGGCCGGCGAGGGTGAGGCCGGTGGCGAGCGCCGGGACGTCGAGGCCCGCGGCGCGATCTGCCGCGGTGCTGCGGAGTCCTGCGCCCGGGTCCGGCGCGACGATGCGTTCCACGGGTGCCCGGTCGACGAGCGCGAGCGTCGCGAAGAGACCTCCGGTGGTCCCGAGGACGAGCACCCACCGCGCGTCCGCCGGGGGGACGCCGTCCGCTACGTTCGCCACGCTCGCCGCGTTGAAGACCGGGACGGTCTTCTTCGGCCCGCCGATCCACCAAGCGAGCAAGTTCACGTCCTCCGGCGCGATGCCGCCGTCCTCGACCGCGGCCGCGAGCGAAGCGGGGTCGACAACGTCGGCGGGCGACCCGTTCGGGCCAGGCGTCGGGTCGTCCTCGAAGCGCTGGATGGACGGTCGACGCAGGGCGTCGGGCCATGGCACGACGGATGGCGTGACATCCGCCCGCTCCGTCCGGAACGCGCGCGTGCCGGTCTCGTCGGCGAACGAGATGTCCCACGCGGAAGCGACGACGGACCCCGGCGCGCGCCCGGAGATCGGCCGAAGGTATGCCCCGAGCAGGACGGCGTCCGGGTGCGTCGCGCGCCAGCCGTCGAGGTCCGTGACCGGGTCCTCCTCGAGCGCCCGGAGCGCTTGGCCGAACGGATACGCGGGCGACCACGGGGCGTCGTCCACGGCCTCCGGAGCCCACGGGAGGAGCGACGCGCCCGGCCGGACCGTCGGTAACCGAGCGCCGGCGTCGACGACCGCCTCGCCTGCCCCCGCCTCGAAGCCGATGAGCTCGTCCAGCGAACCGCCGACGAGGCCTTCGGGCGTGCGGTACCACATCTCGCTCCGGACGACGCCGGGCAGCCCGTCCGCGAACGTGAAATTGAACCGCGCCTCGCCTCCGTCGTCGCCCACGGCGTAGAACGCGAACTCGAGCGCGTTGCGCCCGTGGAAGTCTGTCGCGACCGCCGGCGCCGAGTCCGGGGTCCACCCGGGGCGGATGACCCACCCGTTCTCCGAGCCCGGCCAGCGCCAGTCGCCTTCGAACGCCGAGACCGGAAGCGTCTCCCCTACGGCGAACGTGCGCCCGCCGAAGGCGACGGGCACATCGCAATCCGCTAGGAAGAACGACGTCCAGGTGATCGTCCGTTCCATGTACGGCACGAGGGCGAGAAATTCCCTCGAGAACTCGGACTTGACGAACAACATGTCCTGGCGGACCTCCTCGCGGCCACCGCGGAGGAGCTGACACCGGATCTGGCCGTCGATCTCGCCGCCGGGGGTCGTCCAGTCATGACGGATCTCGATGGTGTCGCGGGCGATCCCGAAGCGATCCTCCGCGGAGGACGAGCCGACGATCTCGACGGACCACCGCACGACCCACGGCCCCTCCGGGTCCGACTCGTTGAGCGAGTACACGAACCGGTCCCCCACGCGGAACTGCGCGACCGTGATCTCTGCCGGACCGGTCGACGCCGCCGGAGCCGGGAGTGAGGCAGCAAGAGCGAGCAGGGCAAGGGCGGCGGCCGTTCGGGACATGGTCTTCGACCCGATCGCGACTCCGCGGGGCGGGTCGTCACGACTCCGACCCGAACGGCTAGCGGCCGGGACGCCGTCCCATCGGACGACCCCTGCATCAAGGTTGGCTGCCCCGACGTTCACGGCCGCCCGTCGTCGCGGACCTCGACGGCCGCGCCCGCGTCCGACGCGTCCTCCCAGTGGACGTCGCGACGCGCGACCACGCCGTCGAGCTCGGCCCATGCGTCCATCTTGATCTGCACGCTCACGAGCACCTTGAGCTGCTCGCCCATGCCGAGCGCGACGGGAGCCGTCGCGCCGTCGAAACGCGCCGAATCCCGGCACGCGCCCGCGACGCCCCAGGCGCACGTCACGGTCTCCGTCACGGCCTCGACCGCGCACGCCGGCTCCGCGTCGATGCGGTCCTCGCAGACGCGTACCTCGTGCGCGACCGTCACGGTCGCCTCGCCCGGGAGCTGCGCGTTCGAGAACGCGCGCCACGCGAACGAGCGCGTGTGCGTGCACGCGACGACGACCGGGACGTTCCCGCTCGCGGGACACTCCGCCGCCGTACCGGTCCCGGAGAAGGCGCACACGACCGTGATGAGCGCGCCGACGATCGGCCCCGCGCACACGCCCTGGTCCGGCTGCTCGGTCACGGCCACGGGAAGGTCCGCGACGGCGAGAGGGACCGCGAGCACGGCCGCGAGGGCGAGAACGCGGACGACGGCCGTGCGTGGCAAGCGGGAGCCTCCGAAGCATGCAGGCACGCGACAGGTCAGGAACGTTGCGGCGCGACGGGGGCGGGAACGGCGTCGGGAGCGGCCCGCCGCCCGGGACCCGCCGCCGCCTTCAAGCGCCCGCGACCGGGGACCGCGTCACGAGAGGCCGCACGGATCCACGAGTTGGCACAGCCGGCGCAGGTCAGGCCTCGTGCACGGGCCGAGGATCGTGTAGCACATGATGCAGCGGGACGGGGTGCGGACCTTCATCGAGACGACCGCGGCGAGAACCCGGTGCGGTCGCTTGTAGCTGGTGGTCTGCGGCGTTGCGTTCCATCCTCCTGAACCCGCCTCCGCTCTCCTTGCCGCCGGTCGTCTCGGAGGCGCGTCGGGGATGCGCGGGGTTTTCGTGAGCGACGAGCCGAACGACGTCGGGGACTTCTCGAACCTCGTCGGGGACGTCGACCGCCGCGCCGGCGAAACCGCCCGGTTTAAGTCGCCCGGTGCGGTCTTGGCGAGCGCCCGACCGGTCGTGATGCTCCATGGACCCCAATGCAGTCGACTTCGGCGACCTCAACTGGCTCGCCATCGGCCTCTCTTTCCTCGCGATGCTCGTGCTCGGATTCGTCTGGTACGCTCCTTGGTTCCCCACCGGGAAGATCTGGCTGCGTCACATGGGCCTCGACCCGAGCAACATGCCGAAGGCCCCCGCCGGCCAGATGGCCGTATCGCTCGTGCTCATGGCGCTCGGCTCGTTCTTCATGATGTTCGTCTTCGCACACACCAACATGGTCTACGAAGACGCGTTCCGCAACACCGCCACCGGCGGCACCGCCGGGTTCGAGCTCCGCCTCGGCGACACGCTGACGGGCGCGTTCTTCACCTGGCTCGGGTTCATCGTGCCGCTCAACCTCAACGCCGTCGCGTTCGAGAACAAGCCGTGGAGCCTGTTCTTCGTGAACGCGGGATTCTACCTCGTCGGGCTGCTCGTCGCGGCGACGCTGCTCGTGAGCGTGTGAGGCGGGAGCGCCAGGTTCACGTACCTCCACGGACCGTCCGAGGCGCGTTCCCCATGGCCTCCACGACGCGACCTCGCATCTTCGCGACGAGCTTCGCGAGCGTCTACCCCCTCTACGTCGCGAAGGCGGAACGGAAGGGGCGCACGAAGGAAGAGGTCGACCAGGTCATCCGGTGGCTCACGGGCTACACCCCGAAGGGCCTGCAAGCCCAGCTCGAGAAGGAGACGGACTTCGAGACGTTCCTCGTCAAAGCTCCTCGCCTGAATCCCGCGCGCGTCCTCATCAAGGGAGTCGTCTGCGGTGTCCGGGTCGAGGACGTCCAAGACCCGACGATGCAAGGCATCCGCTACCTGGACAAGCTCGTCGACGAGCTCGCGAAGGGCAAAGCGATGGAGAAGATCCTGCGGAGCGCGTGAAGCGGCGCAACGCAGGGGTAGCGTCGCCGCGAAGGGCTCATACGCGCTCGCTTCCGTGCGCAGCGCGTGACGATCCAGCGGATGGACAACGTCCTCATCGTGGTCGACGACATGGAGGCCGCGAAGGCGTTCTTCGCCGCGCTGGGCATGGCGGTCGAGGGCGAGACGACGGTCGAGGGCCCGTGGGCGGATCGCGTCGTCGGGCTCGAGAACGTCCGTGCCGACATCGTCATGATGCGGACGCCGGACGGGCACGGTCGGGTCGAGCTGTCCAAGTTCCACGCGCCCGCCGCGGTCCGGTTCGGCCCCGAGGAGGTGCCTTCGAACACGCTGGGCATGCGCCGCATCATGTTCGCCGTCGACGACGTTGATGCGACGCTCGGTCGGCTTCCCGCTGTCGGCGCGTCCTTGGTGGGCGAAGTCGCGCAGTACGAGGACGCGCACCGTCTCTGCTTCGTCCCCGGCCCCGAGGGGATCGTGGTCGGGCTCGCGGAAGAACTTGGATGAGGTCGCGCCCGCGGGGAGAGCCTCTCCAGGATCGTGCCGATCTACGGGTGACGCCGGCACGTTCTTATCCCGCGGGCGCGGCTCGATAGGCATGGCCGACGAGCCCGTCCGCGTGGAAACGCGCAAGCCCTCGTGGCTCGAACGGATGCGCGCGAGCGCCGAGGCTGGCAGGGAACGTCTCGAAGAAGTCGCGCAGACGCGCGGATACTCGTCCTACGCTGCGATGCGGGACACGCAACGCATGAAGAAGCACGGGTATCGTTGGTGTCCTGGCTGCGGGATGAACGTGCGACCACAAGCGCCGTGGGGCTTCACTCGCATCGTCACGCTGTCGCTATCAAGACCAGGAAAACGAGAGTGCCCTCGGTGCCGCGGGACGCTGTTCGCTCCGCCGAGGGAATGAAACCGCGAGGCGGCGCTACTTGGCCCCGACCTTCGTGTGCCTGCCGCGAGCTTTCCTGCTGTTGACGTCGTCGCGAACGTTGCGGTACGGTGCCGGTCGCCCGAGATCGGCAGGCGGCATATCTGGTTCGGCTACATGGGTCCGAGATCCAAAACGC
>DATDQL010000169.1:0-6512 GCA_035292305.1 Thermoplasmatota archaeon | reverse complement strand
TTCGACGTAGAAGGGGCCCACGGGGATGGGGTGGGCGGTCGCGACGGGCGCGGCGATCACGAGGATGAGACCGATCGGGAACAGGATGCGCATGGCAAGGCCCCGCGCGCCGAGCCCCGGCTGCGTGCAAGAACCCTGCTATCTCGATCCGGCAAGCCGGTCGGGTACCCGGTCACAAAGCTCAAGACCGGGCGGCGCTCGGACGGCCGCCTCACGCCGCCTTCGCAGGCGCCTTGAGCACGCCGATCTTCCCGCACCGCGGGCACGCGTGCCGGAGTGGCCGCACGCCCGTGTCGATGACGGTGAAGACCTCGCTGCACGCCGTGCAACGCAGGAGCAACTCTTCGCCGGGCGGGCGCGTCGCCTCCTCGGTGTACTTGTTCCACGTGCCCTGCTCGTCGAAGGGGATCGCTTCGCCCACGACGAGAAGCGCGAGCTCCGCGACCAGCACGAGGACGAGCACCACGAGAGCCGTGAGGAGCGCGGTCCGCGCGTTCTCAGGCGAAGTGTAGAGGAGGATCCCCGCGACGACGACCGTGACGACGGCGACGACCATGAGGCCGATCGTCCACGACTTGCGACGCTCCGCCGGCATCGTCGCGAGCGGGTTCGCCATCACCTCCACCTCCGGAAGACGGCGTACCCGCCGACGACGAGCACGGCGATCGCGAGCGCCGCGACGACTCCGACGAGGCCCATGTTCGCCCCGAGGACGTCAGCCGCGCTCACGGCGACGGTGAAGCTGCCACGGTCCGTCTTCGTCGTCTCCTTGACCTCTCCGGCCTCGATGTACTTCGCGTACACTTCGACGTCGTACTCGCCCGCGGCCTCGAGCTGCACGGCGCCGGACCAGATGCCGTCCGCGGCGCGCGCGTCGCAGCCCTGGCCGTTGTCCTGGAGCGGGACGACAGCGACGCGCTCCCCGTCGAGGAGGAAGCGCGCCTCGACGACGGAGGCGCCCTGCTTCGTGATGCGCGCGGAGTAGCAGAGCGTCTCCCCAGGCGAGACGGAGGTCTTCGCGGGGGCGGTCGCCGCGATGACATCGCGCGAGTTCTGCACGTCGAGCCGCACGGTCGCTTCCTGGAAGAAGTGCCCGTCGCTCGCGGTAACGCGGAAGTCGTAGAACCCGTCCGCGCCCGAGCCGAGCTTCACCGTGTCGACGACGTAGCTCGACGTCGGCGCGTTGAGCGTGATGAGCTCGAGCTCGTTCGGCCCGTTCGCGGGCTTGTAGTAGACCTTGTACGTGAGGGGGTCGCCGTCGGCGTCGCTCGCTTCCCACCGGAGCGTCACCTGGCCGCTCACGCGCTCCCCGTCGCTCGGGGCGAGGATCGTGACGCTCGGCGGGCGGTTGCCGATCGGGAAGGACCACGGCGGGCTCTGCTCGTCGCCGAACTGCTTCCAGTTGCCGACGTTGTCCGTGGCCTCGAGGAAGTACGCGACGTTCGACGCATCCGATTTCACCGGGACGGTCGCGGTCCACGCGCCGCCCTGCTGGCGCACCATGTCGAGGCCGACGAAGGCTCCGCTGTCGTAACGGTAGTGGAGCCGCGCGAGGCGGACGCCGGAGCCGGAGTCGTCGAACGTCGCGTTGATCGTGCGGCCCGTGTTCTTCAGCTTCGAGCGCACGAGCTCGGGTGGGACCTGGTCGAGGTACACTTCGATGGTGTTCTGGCTCGACCCGATCTCGACGTTGCCGACGTCGTCGACGCCGACGGCGCGGACGAAGTACTCTCCGTTGCCGACGTTCTGCGAGGGCGGCAGGTCCGACATCGGGAACGTCGTGCCGTTCAGGGTGAAGAACCGGCCGGGGCCGTTGCGCAGGAACTGGTACCGGATCTCCTTCACGCGCGTCGGGAGCTGGTCCTCCGTGTCCGCGGAGTCGGGAGTGAAGCGCGTCGCGAGCGAGACGTTCCACAGGTGCCCGTCGCGCGCCACGTACTTCGGGTCGAATGCGACGATGCGCGTCTTCGGCGCGATCGCGTCGATCTTGAAGGTGAAGTTGTGCGTGGACGGTTTCGGCGGGACGGAGAGGTCCTTCGCCTCGACGGAGACGTTGATCACCTGACCGTGGAGGAACGGCTTCGACGGGTCGTGCGTGTACTTCACGAGGAACCCGCGACCGCCATCGCTCGGCGTGCGCTCGAGGTTCACGACCTGCGCGTCCGCGACCGCGACCTTGATGCTCGTCGAATCGACGCCCTGCGCCGTGTCGTAGATGCGGACCTCGACGACGGGGGTCGCTTTCGCGAAGAACCCGGCGTCCGGGATCGAGATCGGGCTCAGGACCTCGAACCGCGGAGGCAGGTTCTCGTTGCACTTGATCGACTTGACGGTGGACGAGATGAGGCTCCGCGAGGCGTTCGAGTCTTTCAGGAAGACCTGGTACTCGAACGTGCGCGGCGCGTCGCACCGCAGCTCGTGCGTGAAATTGCCGTCGCCGTCGGGGTCCTTCATCGGGACACGGTCGGCGAAGAGCTGCGCACCTTCGCGCACGGTGAGGAGGATGTCGAAGTCCGTGTCGTCCGTGGCGCGCGCCCAGAACGTGACGTTCGCGCCGACCTCCTCCTCCACTTGGCTCGTACCGAAGCTGTTGGAGTTCGGGAAGAGCTGCGGCGCGCGCGTGTCGTTGACGAAGACGTAAGCGGGGCCGCGGACGAGCGGCGTGAGGCTCGGGTCGGGGTCCGTCTGCGAGGGATCCTCGTGCGTCGTCTGGTTCCGGGTCGTGTTGAAGTTCCCGAACTTGTCCTTGAAGACGACCGTGAGGTTCCAGCGGCCCGCGAGGTTGAGGTGCGCGCCGTCCGCCTTGCGGCCCGTCTTCACCGCGGCCTCGTAGAGGCAGCGGAAGTCCGTGGGTTGCGCGCACTCGCCCTTGAGCGTGGCCGAGACGTTGACACTGCGGTTCGACGTGACGTGCGTGAAGTTGAGCCACACGCCGCCCGACGTCCCGTAGCCCTGGTCGTCGCGCGCCGTGACGCGGTACTTCACCGTCTGGTTCGTCTTGAGCCAGCGCGCCTGCTCCGGGTGGATCATCGTGATGTTCCCGTACGGCAGGCGGTCACGGATGCGGAAGCTCGTCGCGTACGCCTTCCACTCGCCGCCGATGTCGGTGACGTTGAGCGTGATGTTCCAGACCCCGATCTCGGTCGCGGCGATCGAGAACGGCAGCGCGAAGAGCGTGTCGTCGGCGAACCGTTCGCACGGGCCGTTCGGGGGGTCGTTGACGCAGCTCGCGAAGTTCGCGCCGGTGAAGTTGTTCGTCCCGGCGATGTCGGTCGTCTTGCCGGTCTTGTCCGTCGCGCGGAGCGTCCTTTCGTCGGCGATCGAGTACGTCGTGTGGTTGCCGTTCGGCTCGTCGACGCGGACCTTGTAGGACGCGGACGTCCACGCGGGCGTGCGGCCGTGCTCGAGACGCGGGTCGCCCGGGGTCTCCGTCGGGACCTGCCAGCGCGGGCGGATGTACCATCCGTCGGGCGCGTAGGGCACGATGGAGCCGTTCGCAGGCACGCCACCCGTGTTCGGCGTGCCGGAGCCCTGGAAGTTCGGCTCGTTCGCGTCGCCCTTCGGGGGGTACATGCCGCCCACCGGTGCAGGGATCTCGATGAGCTTCGCGGACTTGCGCCACGAGGTGACCTTGAGGACCTTCTCCGCGACGGCGTCGGCGATGTTGCCCGCGGGGTCGACCGCGGTGACGGTCCACTTCCACTCGCCGTTCTCGGGAAGCCCGTTCGGGAATGCGACCTCGAACACCTGCACGTCGGACTGCGCGGGGCGGGACTTGAACACGAACGTGCAGTTCGAGCCCGCGCAGGCGTAGTCCTGCCCGTTCGGACGCTTCAGCTTGAGCTTCACGTTCGTGATCGAGTGGTCCGAGTCGGTCACGTTCACGACGAACGAGATCTTGGCGCCGCGCGCCGTCTCCGGGGGGTTGCCGGGGATGAGGCCGCCGCGCTCGTCGTGCACGCGCAGGTTCGACAGGACCGGCTTGATCTTGTCCTCGATGAGGATGGGCTTGACGAGCTCGTTGTTCGTCTCGTTGCGCTCGGAGACGACCTCGTTCGCGTCGACGACGATCCGGACGTTGCGCGTGCCCGGCGCGACGTCGTCGAGCCGGTAGTCGATCGCGAAGTAGCGGCGCTTGCCGGATTCGAGGAAGTTCCAGCGCCCGACGTCGTCCTGCGGGTGCGTCTTCCACTCGAGCGTCTTCAACGAGTCGTCGATGAAGAAGTTCACGTTCGCGCGCGGCGGCGGGTTCGTCGGCGGCGGGGTGGGCTCACCGCCCCCGACCGGGCCGACCGCGCGACCGGTGCTCGTGCCCGCGTTCGGGTCGGCGAGGTTCTCGACCCAGCCGCCGACCTCGAGCTTCGAGTTCAGGGCGTACGGCGTCGATTGGAAGTCGGTGAGGTTCAGGACGACGACGAGGTCGGAGCCCTTGACGTGGA
Source organism: Thermoplasmatota archaeon (assembly GCA_035292305.1). GTDB lineage: Archaea > Thermoplasmatota > SW-10-69-26 > JACQPN01 > JAJPHT01 > DATDQL01. The sequence goes on along the minus strand of DATDQL010000169.1, from coordinate 2,073 downwards.
AGCGGAACTTGGCCGTGTTGTCCTCGCAGTCGGAGTCCGGCGCGGGCGGGTTGGTCGTGTCCGTCCGCTCTCCGCACGTGGGGTTGATCGTCGAGCGCAGCTCCCACGTGCCGGCGCGCTTGAAGAGCGTCAGGCCCTCGGTCCACACGGGGCTCGCGAACGAGTTCGCCTCCTGCGAGTGCGAGAGCCACTGCGCGCAGCGCTTCGTACCGCCGTAGCAGTTCGGCGTGATGACCGTCCCGAAATAGTCGGCGAGCGTGAGCGAGCGGTCGAACCGCGCGGTCTCGCGACCTTCCTCGTCGGAGTCGATGTGGTAGAGGTCGAACGCGACCGGGATCAGGATCGGCGTGGGCGCCTGCTCGGTCTCCGTGGGAACGTTCTCCGTCCGGTCCGGGTACACGACGAAGACCTCGTTCGAGTGCTGGTCGCTCGCGCTCGGAGGCTGCGTCTCGGTCGGGTCGCGATCGTCGAGGCCCCAGCCGCCGACCTCGGAGATGGCGAGGCGGAAGTACACGAGGTTCTGGTTCTCGGTCTGCGCCTGGTTGATGTCGAGGTGCGAGGTCGCGTCCGTGCACGCGTCCGTGACGCGGTGCTCGCGCTCGATGCTGTCGCGGTCGTCCCAGCAGATCTCCGTCGCGGGGCGCTCGCTCACGACGACGGCGTTGCGCGTCGTGACGGAGGGCCCGGGGCCGTAGGCGCGCTCCGCGCGCGGGCACAGGGTCGAGTAGCACACGATGTCGTGGAGCGCGAAGTTCGGCCGCACGTTCGTGACGAGACGGAGGAACCGCTCGTCGCCGGCCGGCGAGTCGCCGAGCTCGTCGTACTGGGTGAACCCGGGGTCCGTCTGCCCGACGGGCGAGCACGCCTTGTTCGCGACGGCGACGATGTCCACAGTGGAGTCCGCGGGCACGGCGCCGAGCTCGAAGGTGAACTCGCCGGACCCGCTCGAAGGGATGCTCGTGAGGCGGCGGCAGGCGTTGTTGTAGTTCGTCCCGGGGAACGGGTTGCGGTCGCTCGCGAGCTTCAGGCTGAGGGAGAGGGGTTTCGTCGTCGAGGCGAAGTCGAAGGCGGCCGCCTGGGCGGTCGGGTCCTCGTAGGCGCGGACCTTGACGAAGACGTCGATCTTCTTCCCGCTCTCGGGGAAGTGCCCGTTCGTGGCGTACACGTCCGGGGTCGCCTGGCGCACGACGGCGCGGATGTTCTCGACGCGGAAGTCCCAGACCTGCTCGGGCGTCCTCGCAGGCGCCGCGAGAGCGGGGAACGCCTGGAACAGCAGGAGCAAGGTGAACAGGAGCACGAATAGACGAAAGTCCCGCACGGCCGCACCTCTCAGCAGGATGTCGGCCGGGACGGCATGGGCCTATTTAAGTATGGCGAACCGAGAACCGACGCGGGGCCGGCAAGGCCGGACTCCCGCACGCGCGACGCTTCGAGCGGCAGCATCGACGCCCCGTCCCCGCAGGGCCTTGGAACGTTTCCGGTGGAGACGTTTGACGTGCTAAGGGAACGTCGCCGGTTCCCCTGTCTGCGTTTCGACCGAAGTGATCACGAGTTCGCAGTCGCGATCGAACCTCGCCGTGACCTTCTGCCGCACGACGTCTGGGCCGAGCGATGCGCTCGGTCCCATGCCGGCATGCCCAACGCACTGCCACGGATGCGCCGGGTCGCGGACGAAAGATGCGACGACCGTGACGCCCGGTTCGCTCACGCGAGCGGCCGCGAACGACGACACGACCGCGAGTACGAGAAGGCCGAGGAGGACCCACAGTCGCTTCATGTCGCTTCACCGTCAAACGACCGATAGGCCGATTGCGCGATGAAGCCTTCCACGACCCCGTATGGCAAGCGTGGCCCGCTACGTCGCGATGACCGCGATCGTGATCGTCGTCGCGTGGCTCGTGGTCCTCTCTCGGACCGGGACCTGCTACCTCGTCGACATGCGCGAGACGGTCTGCGAGTCGGGTTGGGACTTCGGGACGGACCGGGTCGTTGCCATCATGGTCCTCCTGCTCGCGCTCGCGGGTCTCGTGGTCCGTTGGCCAACGCTCCCGGTGTGGCCGGGGAGGTCTGACA
>DATDQL010000168.1:0-2151 GCA_035292305.1 Thermoplasmatota archaeon | reverse complement strand
ACGGGCGCCCGGCTCACGGCCGAAGGCATCCTCGCGTCCCGCGGAGCCGCGCGCGCCGTGTTCGTGAGCCTGCCGAGGGTCGGCGGCGCGAGCGTGACGGAGATCGGCCGACGCGTCGGCTGCTCGGAGCAGCTCGCGCAGCACCACCTGCGCGCCCTCGTCGAGGACGGCCTCGTCCGCCAGATCGACGGCAGGCCGCGGCGCTACGTCCGCGGCCCGTGACGGAGCGAGGACGTGGGTCGGCCGCGTGCGCAAGCGGTCGCGATCCCTGCGCTCACGTGCGAGCGGCCGACCGCTCGGCCTTCAGTCGACCTCCAACACGAGCGCGACCTCGACGGGGATGTCCATGGGGAGGGAGGGCGCGCCGACCGCGGCGCGTGCCGGGAGGCCGCGCTCGCCGAACACGTCGCGGAGGAGGTCGGTCGCGCCATCCGCGACCTTCGGGTGCTCGTGGAACGCGGGGCTGCACGCGATCCAGACCGTCGCCTGCACGACCTGCCGGACCTTCGCGAGCGAGCCGAGGTGCGCCCGCGCCGCCGCGAGCGCGTTGAGGCAGGAGAGGCGCGCCGCGTCGTACGCCTGCGCGACGGTCACGCCCTCGCCGACCTTGCCTTGCACGAGGATCTTGCCCTCGCGCGTCGGGCCGGTGCCGGCGACGTACAGGACGTTCCCAGCGCGCACGGCGGCGCGGTACGAGGCGAACGGCTTGGGAGCGGGCGGGAGCTCGAGGCCGAGCTCCTTGAGGCGGCACTCGGGGTCGGAGGCGGGCGGCATCGCGCGCTGCATCTGCGTGCGAGGCTTCCCCGTTGCGCCCGCGACGGCCCCGGAAGCCGACGTTCGGCAGATGACCAACGCCTTCGAGCTCGGGGCTGCGCCGGCCGCCGGGTGGAGGACGGCGCCCTGCGTGCCGCTTGAGGGCCACGAAGGCCACGAGACGTCAAGAACTCCACGAGTCCGCCCGGGATTCGTGATGTTCGTGAAGGTTCGTGGTCTTCGTGGACCCGGGGTGGCGTGTCCAGCTGCCGACACGCCTCAGGGGACGCTTCGACACCCAACGGAGAGAAGCGGGACCGCAGGGACGCCATGCAAGCTCCGCGCTCTCTGCGCGCTCCGCGTCGGCCGTCCGCAACACCGAAGCTTCATGCGCGCGATGTCGTTCCCGTCTGCATGTCCGACGCGACCGCGCGCCTCCTCGCCGTCGACCTGAAGGCGATCGAGGAGGCCGCCGAGCGCGTTCGCGACGTCGCGTGGCGGACCCCGCTCGTGCCCGCCTCGCGCGACGAGGACGGGCGTCTCCTCATGAAGATGGAGGCGCTGCAGCGGACGGGATCGTTCAAGATCCGCGGGGCGTGGAACCGCATGTCGCGCGCGACCATGGAGGAGCGCGCCCGCGGGTTCGTCACGGTGAGCGCGGGCAACCACGGGCAAGCCGTCGCGTGGAGCGCGCGGAAGCTCGGCGCGCCGTGCACCGTCTGGGTGCCGGAAGGCGCGGTGCGGCGGAAGGTCGAGAGCATGGAGTCCATGGGGGCCGTGGTGCGCACGCGCCCGCACGAGGAGATCATGGACGCGATGCGGACGACCGAGCTCCCGTTCGCGGACGGAGCGACGTACGTGCACCCGTTCGGGGATCCGCTCGTGCTCGCGGGCCAGGGCACGGTCGGGCTGGAAGTTGCTCGTTCCGTGGGCGACGTCGGGACCGTGCTCGTCCCCGTCGGCGGCGGAGGCCTGTCGAGCGGCGTCGCGACCGCGGTGAAGGCGGTGCATCCGCGGGCGAAGGTGTACGGTGTGCAGGCGGAAGGCGCAGCGCCCCTTCCGAGGAGCTTTGCGAGCGGCCACGCCGAGGATGTCGGCGCGCCGAAGACGTTCGCAGACGGCATGGCCGCGACGCGCGTTTTCGACTACATGTGGCCGGTGCTGCGCGCGCGCCTCGACGGCGCCTTCGCGGTCTCGGACGACGAGCTCCGGCGCGCGGTCGTCCACCTCGCGAAGGAGTCGCACGTCGTCGCCGAGGGCGCGGGCGCGGCGGGGCTCGCGGCCGCGTGGAAGCACCGCGCGGAGTTGGCGGAGCCGATCGTGTGCGTCGTGAGCGGAGGGAACCTCGATGCCGCGCTGCTCGGCCGGTTCCTCTCAGAACCGTCCTGATGCAAGCAC
>DATDQL010000167.1:0-4075 GCA_035292305.1 Thermoplasmatota archaeon | reverse complement strand
CCGGCGCGCCGGCGTTCCGGTTCGGCGTCCCGCCTGCGCAGGCGGTTCCCGGCCCCGCGACGTTCGTTGCGGATCCGCAACGCGACACGACGCTGCCTCCGACCGTGACCGCGAGCTACGCCGCGCAGTTCGACATCACGGGGATCGAGATCGAAGGGTCCTCCCCGACGACCACGCGGGTCGTCCTCGGCGTCGCCGACCTCGGTCAGGTCCTTGTCCCCCTCGGGTACGACGCCGTGTTCTACGTCGTGGGTTTCCGAACCGACTTCGGCGACGTGATGGTCGGCTACCACAAGAACAGCCAGAACCGCGGCTCGTCGCAGGAGTTCTTCTGCTCCCAGGACGTCGCAGCCTTTGCGCAGACCCCGACCGACCCGATGGAGATCGTGCGCGTCCCCATCGAAGGCATGATCGCCATCGCCTCCGGCGGGAGCGATCGGGCGCGCGCGACCGGCGGCGGCGCCGGCGCCATCCAGTTCACGGTGCCGCACGAGTGCTTCGATCCGGACCTGGAGGGACCGTTCGAGGCCTCGGCGGTCGCGGCCGGAACTTTCCTCGTGCAGAACCCCGCCGGTCAAGGCCTCGCCGTCCAGCGCGTCGACGCGGCGGCCGCGGACGGTCCGGTCACGCTCGGAGCGCTCGCCCCCTCGCCCGGCGACGGACCGTCGTGGCTCTCGCGACCGTTCGGCGTCGAGAACTTCTGGGACATGTTCGGCATCGCGGCCGCGGTCGCGACGTCGGCGGTGGGCATCGGCATCGTGCAACGCCGCCGCGGCATCCTCAAGAAGTACCTCGCCGCGATCGACGCCGCCGTCGCCGAGAACGCGGACGGGGGCGCACGGGAGGCGGCCCTGCGGCAGATCCGCGCGGACCTGAAGCGCGACCTCGTGAGGGGCGCGATCTCCGAGGGTCACTTCGTCATCGTGGAGCGTCGCCTCGACGAGCACCTCTCGAAGGCCCGCCTCGCGGCCCTCACCGACGCGTTCGACGACCTCCCGCACACCTTGCTCCAGAAGCTGCAGGAGCTCCTCTCCGACGGCGAGATGCGGAAGGACGAGTACCGACTGTTCTGCACGCACCTCGAGCGCACGCGGCTCACCGAGGACGCGAAGGAGGACATCAGGCGCCGCGTGGCGCTCTGGGTCGTCGAGGACGCGGCGGTCGGGACGGGCGACGCCGGCGCGAAGGCGTAGACGGTCCGCGCAGGAACGTTCCCCGCATTGGTCCCCCACGCTTCGGCGCCTGTCCGGCAACGCTCAAAAGCCCCTCCTTCCTCGCGAGACCCGTCCCCGGCCCGGCGTCCGCCGAGCCAGCCCCAGACCAGCCTCTTGAGGATCGACCGGGCCGGGGTCCTTGTCACGGCCCGTCACCTGTACGGGTCTGGAGAACGCGCGCACAGCGAGCCTCAAGGACCCCGAGGCGTGTGGGCTTCGCGGGAGCTCGATGCAGGGCAGGCTCTGGGTCCTCGTAGCCCTCGTGGTCGCGGCGTTGCCGGCGGGAGCGCTGGCCCCGATGGAGTCCATCGCATCCTCCCCCTCTTCGCCCCTCGGTACGTCCCCCTCGGCGTCGCGCGCCGAGACCGGCGGTGACGGACCCCACGTCACCGACTCCGAGGGCGACGCGCGCGAGTCCGCGAGTTGGCGGTACGGCGGCGCAGTGGCGCGGGCATGTTCCGGGATGACGCACGCGAGCCAGGTCTGCTACGCCCCGAGAGCGGCATGGACCGGCGACGTCCCGGCGCCCGCGGATCTCGACGTCCTCGCCGCATCGTTCCGCGACACTTCGACCTCGCTCGTCGTCGAGCTGCAGGTCGCCGGGTTGCAGGATCTCGCCTCGTCCACGTCGAACGGGGAAGGCGGGATGCAAGGCTCGCAGTGGGGCGTGTGCTGGTCGACGGACGGCGAGGAGTGCTCGGAGTACGTCTACACGCAAGTCCTCCCCGGCGACGCCGCGCCGAGCGTCGTCGCCGCCTACGGGCACGACGGGCCGTGCAACAGCTGGTGGTGGTGCAACTCTCAGGTCCCCTTCGAGCTCGAGCCGGGCTCGCCGGCCCTTCTGCGATGGACCGTTCCCCGGGCCATCATGCCCAACGCGTCGATGGGCCAGGAGCTGCAGAGCACGGAGGCCGGGACGCTGCGCCTCGACAACGCCGGCGGGTTCATCTTCGCCGCGACCGCGCAGGCCGCGGGCGTCGGGACGAACCACTGGGCGAACGGCATCGCGTTCTACGCGATCGACGAGACGGAGCTCGGCCGGCCGTTCGCGTTCACGACGGCAGAGTCGCCCACGGATCCGGCGTGGGCCTACGTGGACGACCAGGACGACATCGTCGACTTCGGCTCGCGGGACGTGCACCCGAACGAGTTGGACATCGACGTCCGCTCGATCGAGGTCTCCGAGACCCCGACCGAGCTCACCATCACGGTCCACGGCGACCGGATCGCCCCGGAACTCGCAGGTCAATACTTCGATGTCTACATCGGGATGCCCGACGGTGGCGTCGTCGAGACCTTCCACGTCGACGGGGACGGCTTCCACTGGCAAGGCACGGGCCGATGCACGACGGTCGCGTGCGATCGGTGGGAGAACATCGCGTACCGCCTCGTCGTCGTTCCTGGCTCGCCCGGCACCATCAACGTCACGTACCCACGCATCGCGCTTGGAAGCCCGATGCGGGGGGCGCTGACCAACCTGTTCGAGATCGACGCCGGAGTCCTCCACGGGTTGGCACGCGAACAGGGTCCGGCCGCGATGACGATGGTCTCCGGGCTCAGCTTCGACGTGAACTACGCTCCGGCCTACACGTTCCTCATGGACACGGAGTCGGTCGTCGGGTCCGCGGGACCTGCCGTCTTCACGCTCGAGGACGGCCTCGACGACGTCGAGGTCCCTGCCGCGACGCTGATGAGCTCGGCCCAGGCGCGCCAGTTCGACATCACGTTCCTCGAGGCGCGCGGCGAGACGCCCTCGATGTCCCGCATCACGCTCGGCGTCGCGGACCTGAGCCGCGTCACCGTCCCGACCGGGTTCGACGCCGTCCTCTACGCCGCGGGGCTGACGACGGCCGCCGGCGACGCCATGATCGGGTACTACAAGGACGCGAGCCGGCAGGAGTTCTTCTGCAGCCAGGATACGACGGTCCTCGTGGAGGAGCAGCGCGACCCGAACGAGGCGCTCTGGACCCCGATCGAAGGGCTCGTCTCCGTGCTCCAGGGTCGCCAAGACCAGAACCAGACCGCGACGGGCGGCGGAACGGGTGCCGGAGCGATCACGTTCTTCGTCCCGAACACGTGCCTCGGCCGCGACGGCGCGGGGCCGGTCCAGGTCGAACGCATCGCGGCCGGCACGTACGCGATCCGCAACCCAGGCGGTCGTGCTCCGGACGAGCTCCCCAAGGTCTACGCGCTCGACACCGTCGACCCTGGCGGCCCGCTCACGCTCGAAGCCGAGCCCGTCGTCCTCGCGAGCACCCCGCTCTGGAAATCGGGCGACTTCTGGAACCTCTTCGGAATCGCGGCGGCCGCCGTCACGTCCATCGCGGGCGCCGCGATCGTGCAGCGCAAGCGCCAGATCCTCAAGCGGTACCTCGCGGAGATCGAACACGCCGTGGCCTTGAACACCGACGCGAAGGACCGCGAGATCGCCCTCGCGGCGATCGAGCAGCGCCTCAAGCGCGACCTGATGCGCGGCGCCATCGCGGAAGGCCATTACGTCATCGTCGACCGGCGTCTCGCGGAGCACCTCGGTTCCGCGCGCGCCCAGGTCGTCGCGGAGTCGTTCGGCGACATGCCGCACAAGCTCCTCGTCAAGCTCCAGCAGATCCTCGCCGACGGCATCATCACACGCGACGAGGCCCGCGTGTTCGGCGCGTACCTCGAGGACTCCGGTCTCACGGATGAGGCGAAGGCGCGCATCCGGCGCAAGCTCGAGCTCTGGGTCGACGAGCGCACCGCGCTGGAGACCGTGCCTGCCGAAGGATGAAGGATGACGGGCCGAAGGATGACGGGGAGGGTCGACGGGTCGAGCGGCCACAGGGAAGGGTGGGCGGGCCGAGGGCCAAGGGTCTGCCCAGAGG